>CBDTVJ010000205.1:0-7127 GCA_965363655.1 uncultured Halieaceae bacterium
CTGGTCAATGAACTCGCCACCTGCATGCTGGAGACCGCAGATTGTTGCTCGAAACTGTCCAGTATTGAACATCAGATCAACACCACGTATACAGGAGTGGCGAAGAGACAAGTCACATATTCGGGACCAGGTTTCATCCGGCGAAGCGTCATTGACCAGCAATATTTCATAGCTTACTTGCATGGGATCAAGAACAGCCTCGATCCTCACGACAAGCGATTCAAGCCAGTCAGCGCTACGATAACAGGGCACTACTACGCTATATTTGCAATCTTGTATCTGAATTACGGCAGCCCTTTATATTTTAACTCTAATGAGTGGTACGTATCTTAAAGTAATATTGCCACTTGATTCAGTTTATCTCTACCTGGAATTGAGACCCATGTCGCACAATCGTCGATTGGGGTATAAATACCTTTTTTTTCAATGACATAGGCCCCAAAAAGCGGCTAATGTGTAGTTCGAAAATACTGTGATGGAGTACAAGGTGGTGGCTCAGAAGAAGTCCGTGGCGATCATTCAGTCAAGCTATATCCCGTGGAAAGGCTACTTTGACATTATTGATCAATCAGACAATTTCATTCTCCTTGATGATGTGCAATATACCAAACGCGACTGGCGAAGCCGCAACAAAATCCCAACAGCACAGGGAGAAAAGTGGCTTACAGTTCCAGTAAAGGTCAGGGGTAAATACCATCAGGAGATTCGCCATACGGAAGTCAGCGATGAGGGGTGGCACAAATCCCACTGGGGAATTATTGAGAACACCTATCGGAAAGCGCCTTTCTTTAAAGAAAATGCCGCGTTCATTCGAGACATATATCATACAGCGGTGCAGAAATACCTTTCCGAAGTTAATTTTCACTTTCTGACCCACCTGAATGAATGGCTGGGAATCTCCACGCCCCTGAGTTGGTCTGCCGATTACAAAGTGAGCGAGGACGACCCTACAGACCGTCTGGTTCAACTCTGCGTTGCCGAAAATGCCACGACCTACATCAGCGGCCCGGCTGCGCAATCATATCTGGACACAACACGGTTTTCTGAACACGGTATTGATGTGCGCTATTTTGACTATGGGCACTACCAACCCTATCCTCAGATGCAGGAAGGGTTTTCTCACTTTGTGTCAATAATTGATATGATTTTTATGTGCGGCCAGGAAACAATGGAACTGATTCGCAGCGACCGGCCCTCTAAAACTGCATGAGAGATACACATGAAAATTCCGTTTAACAAGCCTTATATGACTGGCAAGGAGCTGTGGAACGTAAGTCAGGCACATGCCAATGGGCATCTGGCTGGCGATGGCGTTTTCACCTTCAAGTGTAACGAATGGCTGGAACAGCATATCGGCTGCAGCAGGGCACTGCTCACCCACTCCTGTACAGCAGCACTGGAATTGGCGGCGATACTGTGTGACCTGAAACCTGGTGACGAGGTAATCGTACCCTCCTATACCTTCGTTTCCACGGCCAATGCTTTCGTACTACAAGGCGCAGTGCCGGTTTTTGTCGACATTCGGGAAGACACCCTGAACATTGACGAGACCAAGATTGAAGCAGCCATCACAGAACGCACCCGGGCGATACTCCCCGTTCACTATGCTGGCGTTGGCTGTGAAATGGACACCATCATGGACATAGCCAACCGGCACAATCTTCTGGTGATAGAAGACGCTGCGCAGGCTATCCAGGCATTCTATAAGGGCCGTCCACTGGGCAGTATTGGGCACCTTGGAACGGTCAGCTTTCACGAAACCAAGAACATCATCTCTGGCGAGGGCGGCGCCCTGCTGGTTAACGACGCGCGGTTTGTAGAGAGGGCGGAGATCATCAGGGAGAAGGGCACTAACCGCTCAAAATTCCTGCGGGGGCAGGTAGACAAGTACACCTGGGTAGAGAAAGGCTCCTCCTACCTTCCCAGTGAGTTGGTAGCTGCTTTTTTGTGGGCACAAATGGAAGAAGCCGAACAGATCACCGACCAGCGTCTCAAACTCTGGGACACCTATCACCTGTGGCTGGAATCGCTGGAGGCCGAAAATAAAGCCAGGCGCCCCATCATCCCGACAGAGTGTAAGCACAATGCCCATATGTACTACCTTTTGCTGCCCAACCCGGAGGAACGCACCAGGTTCATCAATGAAATGCAAAAAGTCGACGTAGCCTGCCTGTTTCACTATATCCCATTACACGACTCTCCCATGGGCAGCCAATGTGGCAGAACATCCGGCGACATGACCAATACCAAGGAGTTAAGTGAGCGGCTGGTGCGGCTACCCATGTGGGTGGGACTCAGTGAATTTCAACAATCAGTAATCCGAAATATACATTCAACGCTTGGCTGAACAGATTCTACTTCCTGCTAACGCTGTACCCACATATCGGTCTGGGTTTGCTCCACGGCGTTGGCGTACTTACTGTGTGGGACGGCCTTGAGCGATAGCTGTCGCACCAGCCGTCGCAGCCAATCTGGTCCATCATCAGGCGTCTTTATCTCCAGGATTATGGGAGATTCCTGCTGCCAGCGATAGATGGGAGTTTCGGGGAAGAGTGAAGTTGCCCGGGCGTATCGAATGGCATGGTCGAAGGATATCCTCAAAGGGCTTGGCGCCAGTGTAGAGAAGGCTTCCCTATCGTATTCCACCACTGCCTTGGGCCTTTGGCATTGCAGCCTGGCGAACCGTTCAAACTCGATCAGCACCGGATCATCCGTGTCGCCCCAACTCCCAGTCGCCATGTAATGATCATAGGCGGCGATTGGTGCATGGGTGCCATATTTGATAATTTGCCTGCCACTGCGGGTTTTGAGTTCGACGCTCACGAAGCTGGCATCCTCGTATCGAGGAAAATAAGTTCGAATCCGCAGTTTGATACGATTCCTTTCCCCGGTAATCTTTTCCATGTAGGCGCGATACTCAGAGGTATCAAAATAGAGCGAGCCTACAAAATAGCGCCCGTCAGGGGCCGAACTGGAAAAGCCGTCCCGCTTCATATAGCCAGAGATACCGGCGATGACCTTCCTGTACAGGAAGGGATCCAGTACGTACTTTTCCTCAAACCTTGGTGCGGGCTTCACTGAGCCCCTCCAAGAGGCTCAATCAATCCAATGGGAGCAGCTGAAAAATCCGGCAGCTGCAGACCATTGATATCCTGCGGCTTGGTCTTGGGGCCTGCGTCAAATGGGGAACCTCCACCTGCGCCTGGGGTATATACCACACCCCCTTTACCGTCGATCTCATAAAACTTTCCTATGGGACCCTGCCTGACATCAATTGCGGTGGCTTCGGGGACATCTACCCAGCGCTCGACACCTATCCCATTCGCCTCAAAATTCGATTCTTCATCGGCTGCAAGATTATCCTGGTTGTTCCAGAATAGAGAACTCACAACATTTATTCGTCCACCGCCGAAAACCTGTTTCTTACGATACAGGGCTATCGCTACCTGGTTGTTATAGAACACATTTGCAAAGGCGTTGACCTGGGAAAGGTCCTTGGACGCAATACCAATACCAGAGTCACGAACGACATTATTGAAGCTATAGAGCGTGGTTTTTTCACCCGCACTAATACCCTTGTCACCCATTCCGGTAAACAAGGAATGCGTCACGTTAAGCTTTGCCCCGGAGGTATCAAGGCCATCGCCGCCATTATTCCTGAAGATGGAACGAGTCACAGTGCCGCTTACCCAGTCGCCATCGAAAGCATCGGAGCTGTTGTTCTCAAATGTGGTGTTTTCAACCCAAACCTGTGCCTTTTTAACGTTCAAGCCATCATCGGCCTGACCGTCCTTGATCAGGCTATCGGTAATACGCACATCGGAGTGATAGAACGAAAATTGTCCTGACAGGTATATGCCATTAAGCCATGTCTCACTACCGCCACCAATGCGCAGATGCCTGATGTCGGATTCTTCGGTGGCATTGACAATGGCGACGACGCCCCAGGGCTGGTCGGGAACAAGCGGCTCAATCACAACCGGGGCTTGCGCCGTACCCTGCACTTTAAGCGCACGGTAGCTTAGGATACTCACCTTCGGTGCCAGTTTGATCACCACGCCCGGCATCAGTGTAAGGCCATAGTCGACAGGCACTATCAGGTTTTGGTGGACTTCATAAATACCGCTGGCCAGTACCAGCTCGTTAGAACTCACTGTCAGTGGCAGACCGCTTTCTTCAATGAACATGTCAATGGGCTTGAATGGCGCTTCAGCAACGTCCGGCTGGTCGCCCAGAGCAAAAGGCGGATGATGCTTGAAGTCGCTTGCTACGGGCTCACCATTGATTGGATTAAAGAAATCATAGTCAAGGGAAACCAGCGAGCCCGCTGTCTTCCAGTCGTCGGCTTGCAAGCCAGGAAGCTCAATATCCAGTCGCCATGGCGTCGCCAATAATGTAAGACCATCAGGCTCGCGTCTACTTGCAAGATAGAGTTGGTCGAAATCTATATGCAGGGCCTCTGGCTCACTGCGAACACGTATATCACCCAATTGCTGGCTACGGCCACTCGCATCCGTCAGGGTTACAGATCCCAATTCGGGAAGGACCTTCACCTCCGGTGAAAAGGACAATGCTATGGAGCTCAAACCAATCACATTATGGGAATCGGGCACAACTTGCACAGACAGTACTGGCACACCATCGCGTATAAGCAATCGGCTATTGGCATATACCCCGGCAAAGGCAAGTTTCTCTCGTAGGTAAGACCTGTTCTTTGCCAGCGTTTTAACGCGCTTGTTGTGCATATCCTCAAGCTCATTACCAAGACGGCTGCGTACGCCGCGCATCAGGTAAGGTTTTATATCCGCAAACACCTGTTCAGAGATAGGGACGGGATTGTACTCTTCGTCATTAAGCATTTGCCAAAGCACCTGGTTTCGACCCTGGCGGAACTTACTGATTTCCAGTATGCGAGTAATAAACGGGCTATAGTAATCATCGAATATGACGACGGACCAATCGTCCGAGTCCCGCTCCCCGACCGGCCTGGTTCCAACATCGTAGAGCATCGGCTCAAACAGGCCACTGGTTGTATCGTAATACCAGCGCAGGTTGTCAATACCTCCCGCATGTTTACTGCCAAACATCCAGGCAATAGAGCTCCACTTGTAAAATTTCTCCATATCGAGGTAATAAGGCAGGCGCTGCTCCAGGGTGGCGTCATCGCCTTCCTCGATCAAAGCCATTAACTGCCAGAATCGCTCCATCGGATAACCCGCTGTCGCATCATCCCGAATGGCATTGTTGTAACTGCCCTGCACAGAGTAAAAATCACTGGCCGCCAGGCCGTGCGGATAGAAGCCCTTCTCGGAGATAACGTTCTTGGAGCGGATAATCTCGCCTTCCGGATACTGGTTCTTTTCCAGCATCTCCGGGGAATTATTATCAAACCAGAAATAGGCCCCCATATCGACGCCATTCATGCTGACCTGTGTAAAACCGGAATCGGGTACCAGCAAACCGGCTTTGCGAGCCAGTTCAAACGCCACCTGCTCGTTCTCGTCGCCACGATCACTGGGTATAACCAGGTTCAATTCGCGGTAGCCATTGAACATATCGTCCTTTTTGAACTTGATGCGCCAGGACTTCTTGACGTGAATCCAGTGGGGACTATAGTCACCGCGCAACCTGATCTTTACCTTATATTCCCGTCCATTATGTGTAAGCTTTGCCGCAAACCATTTCTTGTCCCGGTCAAGCATTACACCCTGGTCCACCAGGCGCTGGGACAGAACATGAATTTCCCGAAAATCAGTGGCCTTGATCTTGATTTCCCACAGGTCCAGCCTGGAGTCGGCCTGCTCACCTTTATCGTCTGGCAACAGTGATTCGATAAACCGGGAAGCCACGAATTCCTTCTGAAAAAATCCATGAACCATATTGACCGCTTTTTCGCGATAGATCATTGCCGCAATCAGTACCGCTATAATCAATAGGCCAATAAATGCTGAATTGACAATGGTCAACCGTCGATGAAGCGTATCCGAGATCAAGAGAGCAGCCCCGTTAGATAGGCAGGGCGAGCTGCGGAGCGAGAAGGGATGCTTTACGCACTCCATCGAGTGTTTTCAGCTGCGTGAGCAACTCGCTTTCTTCCTCGCTGGTCACCGAAGATATTCTCAACTCAAGGACAAGCTCCCAACCATCATCGTGCAAATCGAGTGTGCGCAATCCGGCCTGGTCTGATCGGCTATTAACCAGTTCCATAATGCCGTCAGAGGGTTTTTCTCCCTCGCCTGAAATGACGAGAACATAATCGTTGGCTCGAGTCTTGCCGAACTCGAGAAAGTACAGGGTGACCAGCACGCCGGCGAACAGCAAGCTCGCCACAAAAACCACTGCCCAGTTATAGGTGCCCGCCCCCAGGCCAATGGTTATCGACCAGAATAAATAGGCCATATCGCGCGAGTCTTTAATCACGTTCCGAAAACGGATAATGGAAAGTGCGCCTACCAGGCCCAGGGAAAGCGCCAGGTTACTGCCAATCAACATGATCACCAATGCGACGATCGGTGACATCATAAGCAGGGTGACGAGGAATGAACGCTCGTAGTTCAGCCCGCGGTGTGTCGTCCGATAAACGGCGACTATGAAAAGACCCAATATCAAGGCCACACTGAGGGCAATCAACAAGTCAACGACGGAAATTGCAACGCCCTGGGACTCGGCTAGCAGCTGTTCTGGGTTCAATTTATTCCTCGACTATTTATGTGAATGTGTGCGAACACGTGTACGCGAAAATCTATGAATTTACAGGATAAATGTTATCTTCAATCCAAAAATGCGTCAACAGAATGCCTCGCAAGACGGGCTAATAACTCCATTTAAAGCGTGACATTGTTCACAGATACAATAAGCGTGTATGCGGTAAAAAGAAATTTGATCTCCGCGCACTTCAGTTTGTGTTTGATATCGCCTTTTCGAGTAAGGTCTGGAACTCAACAGCCTGTGACTGGCGAGAATACTGTCTGATAGAGTCCTGGCTCATAGCGACAAATGAAGCATCGTTCAATTTACCAAGAAACCGTAGTATTGCCGCTTTTATCTGTTGTTTATCATCCAGGGGACAATTATCAGCCACGCCCGCTCCAGCCAATAACTGCCCAGTATCTCCTTCGACAGGCGTT
>CBDTVJ010000206.1:0-7114 GCA_965363655.1 uncultured Halieaceae bacterium
GTATTCAAGAACACCCTGCTGGCCTTGATCCAGTCTGACCAGCAGACCGAACTGCACGAGTGGTGCCTGTTCCAACTGTTGCGTCACTACCTGGACCCGGAATTTGTGCAGGTCAAACCCAGCCGGGCACGCTACCGGCACCTGCAAAAGGTGGCCCGCCCTATCCGCGTGGTACTGTCGGTGCTGGCTCACGAGGGCAGCGGCGAAACCGAATCCGTATTCCGCCTGGGCGCGGACGAGCTGGGCTTTAGCGATATGCTAATGCTGCCCCGCGAGCAGACCAGTGTGGCGGCGTTCTCCAGGGCCGTGCACGAATTGGCCGATTGCTACCCCCTGCTCAAACCGCGACTGTTGAAGGCCATGACCCTGGCGGCCAGCGCTAAAGGCCACCTGAACCCGGTGGAGCGTGAAATCGTGGCCAGCATGGCGGCGGTGATGGATTGCCCGGTACCCTCGGAGCCTGAATCTGGACCCGCTGGTTCCTGACAGAAAGTCCGCAGGCCTTTTAATACTGCCGCAAACCGACCAAATTCGACCATTGTGCATTGGCGACTTTCACATCAGTCAATCTGTGCTAGTTTGAAAGGTAAGGTCAGCTTGGCGCATGGATTAGCGCCACCGCAAGGACGCGGTACTGGTCTGTAACATCACCCTCTATTCTGCTAACCACAACAAGGATGTTATGGCTATGGAACAACAATTTTCAGTATTCCCGGAAGGGGATGACACTCTCCCACCCCCTGAGAAACGCGGCTATCTTGCCCTATCCCGCACTACCGACAGGGTGCTGCAAATCCTGCTCGGCGGCGACCTGGCCCGTCTGCGCGCAGACTCGGTGGCAGAATCCCTGGGCATGAGCAGCACCACCCTGCGGCGGCGCCTGCGGGCAGACCACACCTGTTACCAGTTCCTGCTGGACCGGGCGCGGCAGTACCGCTGCGAACAACTGCTGCGCAAAGTGTGGCTGCCGGGGAAATGCCTGGCCGATGAGTTGGGTTACCTGGAGGTGAACAGCTTCTACCGCGCGTTCCGGCGGTGGACGGGGCTGAGTTACAGCGAGTACAAAATACGTTACTGCCTATAGCCACCCACGATAACGATAAACCCAAAAGCCCACATGCTCCTTGAGTGCCAGGGTAGAGCGCAGCAGGTCACCTGTACTGGGTAACCAGCGAGGTATGGTCGGTGTGCCAGCCAGGCGCTGATAGTCTGTGGGTGCGGGGACGACCTCAAATCCCTCAGCCACAAACAGGTCTCGCGCCCGGCGCATGTGAAAGGCCGATGTCACCAACAGGATTTTTCGGATTCCCTTACCGTGGAGTAACACGGCGGTAAAACGGGCATTATCATGAGTATCGCGGCTGGCTCGCTCCAGCAGCATAGCCTCCTGGGGCACACCCATGAGAGCCATTGTCTCCTGCATCAATTGTGCCTCGGGGCGAAAACCCGGTTGCCCTCCCCCGGAAGCCACTACCAACGGCGCCTTACCTGCCTGGTAGAGCCTGGCCGCATGGAACAGACGATCCACATGCTGGTTAAGATCTGGCTGGGTGCCCAGGTGACTGTCACCACCGATCGCGCCGCCCAGCACCACAATCGCCTCAGCCGGTGCGACCACGGACATGGCACGCGGTGGAAAGTCATCCTCCAGCGTCGCCATCAGGAAATCTGCAAACAGCCCTGTGGAGCAAAGATAAAGCCAGCTTAGCGCCAGCAGCAGAACAGCCTGTGCCGTGCGAGCCCGGTGCAACAGCGAAAGCAGCAGGGCCAGGACCAGCAGTAGCAAACTCTGGCTGAGCGGATACACTGCCAGAGAGAGTACTTTAGTCCATTCATAAGAAATCATTGTGGCTGGGGGGAGACCCTGGCGCCGCTCATTCAGTGTAACCCTGGGGATTTCCCTCCTGCCAGCGCCAGACATCAGCACACATCTGCACCAGGTCGCGACTGGCCTGCCAGCCCAGAAGATCCTGCGCCAGCTTGACGTCTGCCCAACACTCAGCCACGTCACCGGGTCGGCGGGCAACAATATCATGCGGCACCGGCCGACCACTGGCCTGCTCAAAGGCCGCGATAATCTGCAGCACAGATACGCCGTTGCCAGTACCCAGGTTGACACTGAACAAGCCCGTCTGACCGCCGATAAAGTCCAGCGCCGCCAGGTGCCCCTCCGCCAGGTCCATCACATGGATATAGTCACGCACACCGGTACCATCGACGGTGGGATAATCGCCGCCAAATACCTGCACCTTGTCTCGCCGGCCTACAGCGACCTGGGACACAAAGGGCATCAGGTTATTGGGCATGCCTTGCGGGTCCTCCCCGATGCGACCACTGGCATGTGCACCTACGGGGTTGAAGTAACGCAGGCGCGCGATACTCCAGACGGGATTGGCCGCATGCCAGTCCGCAAGTATTTCCTCCACCATCAACTTGGAGCGCCCGTAGGGATTGGCCGCGGAGCAGGGGAAATCTTCAGATATGGGCAGGGATGCAGGCTCACCGTACACGGTCGCCGAGGAGGAAAATACCAGCTGGCGAACCTCAGCCTGCTCCATCGCAGACAACAGCTGAAGCGTGCCCGCCACGTTGTTATCGTAGTATTCCAATGGCTTTGATACTGACTCTCCCACGGCCTTGAGCCCGGCGAAGTGCATGACAGCAGAAACCGTGTTGGCAGAAAAAACCTGGTCCAGGGTGTCCCGGTCGCGGATATCGCCTTCCACGAAGGACAGCGTCTTACCCGTTATATCCTGCACACGTTCCATGGCCTGCGCGCTGCTATTGCACAGGTTATCCAACACAAGCACCTCGCAACCGGCTTCGAGCAGCACCACACAAGCGTGGCTGCCGATGTACCCAGCCCCGCCGGTCACCAATACTGTAGTGGCCATGCCATTAATCCCCTGATTTTGTTAACAGACACTTTTTGTACGGCGATTGTACAACGGATGATCGCAGTCTGGGAGTTATGAACGCCTACCTCAGGAATTTTCCTCTGGTTTAATGATCCAGTTTTTCTATGCGGGACCGGGCCCACAGCGATTATGATGTAGTATCATTGCGGCTTGATTTATGGACACGAAGCAGAATCATACTTCATCGACCGGCACCCATATCCAAAAAAGTAACGGAAGAGTCAGCAATCTATGAACATACTTGTCACCGGCGCTGCCGGGTTCATCGGCTATCACGTTGCCCAAAAGCTGCTGCAGCGGGGTGACAGCGTGGTAGGGCTGGACAACCTCAACGACTACTACGAGGTCAGCCTGAAGGAAGCCCGCCTGGCGCAATTAAGCGGACAGCCCGGGTTCACCTTTTTAAAGGCAAACCTGCATGATCGCCCCGCCGTCGAAGCGCTGTTCAACGAGCAGCGCTTCGACGCGGTAATCAACCTGGCGGCGCAGGCCGGGGTACGTTACTCGCTGGAGAACCCGCACGCCTACATTGAAAGTAATATCGTGGGCTTTATGAACCTGCTGGAATGCTGCCGCCATCACCAGTGCGGACACCTGGTTTACGCCAGCAGTAGCTCCGTGTATGGCATGAACAGCAGCATGCCCTTTTCGGTGCACGACAATGTGGATCACCCCATTTCACTGTATGCCGCCAGTAAAAAATCCAATGAGCTGATGGCGCATACCTATTCCCACCTGTATGGCCTGCCCACCACGGGCCTGCGCTTTTTTACGGTTTACGGCCCCTGGGGCCGGCCGGATATGGCCCTGTTCCTGTTTACCCGGGCCATTCTCGCAGGCGAGCCCATCAAGGTGTTCAACAACGGCCTGATGCAACGGGATTTCACCTATATCGATGACATCGTGGAAGGGGTTGTGAGAGTCATGGACAAACCCGCCAGTTCCAACCCGGACTGGGACAGCGCGGCGCCCGATCCAGGCACGAGCAGCGCCCCTTACCGCCTGTTCAATATCGGCAATAACAACCCGGTATTGCTAATGGATTATATTGCCGCCCTCGAGGAGGCACTCGGTAAAACCGCCACCAAAGAGCTGCTGCCGATTCAGCCTGGAGACGTGGTCGCCACCGCCGCGGATATTGAAGCCCTGGTGGAGGCTGTCGACTATCGCCCACACACCCCTATAAAAGAAGGGATTACCAACTTCGTAAATTGGTATATGGAGTACATATGAACGTAGTTTTAATCGGCGCGGGTTACGTAGGGCTGGTCTCTGGTGCCTGCTTCGCTGAATTTGGCGCCAACGTCATCTGCCTGGACCTCAATGAAAAACGAATCCAGGACCTGAAAGAGGGCAAAATACCCATCTACGAACCGGGTCTTGAGGAATTGGTGCAGCGCAACATGGCAGCGGGTCGCCTCGAGTTCTGCACCAAACTGGAGGGCAACATAGAGAACGCCGACCTGGTATTTATCGCGGTGGGCACACCCACCCGACGCGGCGACGGTCATGCGGATCTCAAATACGTGTACGCGGCAGCGGAAGATATCGCCAGGCACCTCTCCGGTTACACCGTAATAGTAGACAAGTCCACTGTACCGGTGGGCACCGCGCGGGAAGTAAAGCGCATTGTCAAAAAGACCAATCCTGATGCCGACTTTGACATGGCTTCCAATCCCGAATTTCTCAGGGAGGGTTCGGCGATCAGTGATTTCATGCGCCCTGACCGGGTTGTACTGGGCGTGGAATCAGAGCGCGCCGAAGCGCAGCTGCGCGAGTTGTATCGGCCACTGAACCTGATTGAGGCGCCTATCATGGTGACCGACCTGGAGAGCGCCGAGATTACGAAATATGCCTCCAACGCATTCCTGGCCACCAAGATCAGCTTCATCAATGAGATCTCGCAGCTGTGCGAGAAGACGGGCGCGGACGTACACGCTGTGGCCAAGGGCATGGGCCTCGATGGTCGCATAGGCAAGAAATTCCTGCACGCGGGCCCCGGTTACGGCGGCTCCTGTTTTCCCAAGGATACCCAGGCCATGATTCGCATGGCCCAGGAGCACGGCACGTCCAGCCGCATCGTGGAGGCGGTGGTCGAGGTCAACGCCTCACAGAAGGCACGCATGGTCAGCAAGATAAAGGAGGCCCTGGGGGGCTCCGTTGCCGACAAGACTATCGCCGTGCTCGGGCTCACCTTTAAACCGGAAACGGATGACATGCGCGATGCGCCTTCACTGGCGATCCTGCCCGCATTGGCCGACCGCGGGGCTACCATTATTGCCCACGACCCGCAGGGGATGGAGGAAGCCAGAAAAGAGCTACCCCCGACTATCCAGTACGGGGACAGTATCGATGACGTTGTCGCCAATGCGGATGCAGTGATACTAATGACAGAATGGAATGAGTATCGCGGGCTGGATCTGGATCACCTCAAAGAACAGATGCGCGGGAATGTGTTTGTGGACTTGAGAAATGTCTATGAAACAAGCCTGATGCAGGCCCATGGATTTAGCTACAGCTGCATTGGCCGTTAGCAAAATTAACTATCGCTGGTATGTGGATAACATAAAGGCGCTGCCGCAAGCCTGACCGGTCACTCCTCGAAGGGGTGTCTCAGGACGATGGTCTCGACCCGGTCGGGCCCGGTGGAGATAATGTCTATAGGCGCTCCCACCAAATCCTCGATCTTCTGGATATAATCCCGCGCCGCCTGGGGTAGCTCCTCCAGGGTTTTGGCACCCAGGGTGGACTCGCTCCAGCCTGGCACTTGCTCATACTGGGGCACCAGGGCCTCGTAATCGTCGGAATCCACCGGGTTGGGCACAGGTTTGCCATCTTTACAGGTGTAACCCACACAGATCTGGATATTTTCAAGGCCATCCAGCACGTCCAACTTGGTCAGGCAAATACCGCTGATGGAGTTGATGTTGACCGCTGTTCTCAGGGCCACCGCATCAAACCAGCCGCAGCGACGTGCCCGGCCGGTGGTGGCGCCGAATTCGTGGCCCTTTTTGGCCAGGTGTTCGCCGGTGGCGTCAAATAGTTCCGTGGGGAAGGGGCCGGAGCCCACGCGGGTGGTGTAGGCCTTGGTGATGCCCAGCACGTAATCCAGGTACAGCGGGCCAAACCCGGAACCCGTGGCGGTGCCGCCTGCTGTCGTATTGGAGCTGGTGACGAAGGGGTAGGTGCCATGATCAATGTCCAGCAGGGAACCCTGGGCTCCTTCAAACATAATGCTGGCGCCGGTCTTGCGGCACTCGTGCAGGATAGCGGTCACATCCGCCATCATGGGCAGCAGTTCCTGTCCCCTCTCCAGGAGATCTGCCAGCACCTGCTCCACATCCAGCGGTGCCACTTTATAGTAATGCTGCAGGGCGAAGTTGTGGTATTCCATGACTTCCCTCAGGCGCTTGGTGAGGCGCGGTACATCCTGCAGGTCACCCAGGCGCAGTCCGCGCCGCGCCACCTTGTCCTCATAGGCGGGGCCGATGCCACGTCCGGTGGTGCCAATTTTCTCGTTGCCGCGCTTCGTTTCCCGGGCCTGGTCCAGTGCCACGTGGTAAGGCAAAATCAGCGGACAGGCAGGGGATAATTTCAGGCGCTCGCGCACCGGAACCCCGCGGGCTTCCAGCTCCGCCATTTCCTTGAGCAGAGCCTCCGGCGATAGCACCACACCATTACCTACCAGGCACTGCACATTCTCCCGCAGGATGCCGGAAGGAATCAGGTGTAATACGGTTTTCTCGCCGTCGATTACCAGGGTATGACCAGCGTTGTGTCCCCCCTGGAAACGGACCACGGCACTGGCTTTATCGGTCAACAGATCGACGATCTTGCCCTTGCCTTCATCACCCCACTGGGTGCCCAGGACAACTACATTCTTACTCATGGATGTGGCTCTTGTATTGAATCCAGTTCAGGTTGGTGTGCGCAAGGATCAGCTTACGCCGTGTAATTTTCATTTAACGTTTGCACCTGCCACTTGCCATCAAGCTCTATCAGTTGGCGGTCGCAACGTGGATCAGGGGCACCGGAGAGGCAGTTGATAACCACTTCTCCGGCGGCGCGCAAAGAACTCGCGATTTCCTGCAAGGCAGGGTCGTCGGCGTCGGGCATGCTGATGGCACTCGCTCCGCGCAAGGTAGCAGGCAACAATGCCATCAAGGCCTTCAGGTCGGTGGCGAAGCCGGTCGCGG
>CBDTVJ010000207.1:0-7053 GCA_965363655.1 uncultured Halieaceae bacterium
CAGGCGGTACCTGATGCCATCGACAACAGTTGGGGGGATGCCGAGCGGGTGTCCGATCTGGCGGGCAACATGACTGCAGAGGACGCCCAGCTGTTCTACCAGATGGCCCTGAATGGCAAACGGGATTTGCCCCTGGCGCCGGACGCTCGCAAGGGCTTCGAAATGATTATGCTGCGCATGTTGGCGTTCAGGCCACTGGCGGTGATTGACGAGCGTATAGAGGCTGCAGATTTACGTGAAGTAGCGCCATCCGCCGCGGAGGGCGGCGCTCCGGTAAAAAAGCCCCTGGAGTGACGCGTGGGAACACGCCTCACCCCCTTCCGGAAGCATTGATCACCCCGCCGCAGGCGCAGTCCACGGGCGATGTGCTGGTAGCGCCTGCGGTACTGGAGTCTGGACCGGCAGCAGGCGCTTTGGCCGGCAGTGCACCCGAGCCGCCGCCGGCTGGTGCTGCAGGCATGTTTGCCCTGGCGGACCTGGCCCCGGATAACTGGTGTCACCTGCTTGAATTACTGGGCCTGGGAGGGATTGTTTACAATATCGCTTCCCATTGTGAACTGCGTTCAAGGCAGGATGACAGGCTGGAATTCATCCTGGATGCCGGCAACGCCAGTTTGTTTAACGATAGCCACAGCGCCAAGTTGCGCCTGGCATTGGAGAATTATTTCGGCCAGCCCCTGTCTGTCAGTTTGATTCAGGAGGTCGTGCAGCGTGAAACGCCAGCCATGCGCACCGCGCGATTGGCCAGCGAAAGGCAGGAAGAGGCGGTTGTGGCCATTGAGGGCGACCCGCAGTTGCAGGCATTAATTACACGCTTTGACGGTGAATTGGATCGTTCATCCATTGTGCCGACCGATGCGTGATCAAGTAGAGGATTAACGATGAAAGGAAAAATTTCCGAGCTCATGGAGCAGGCCCAGAAAATGCAGGCCGACATGCAAAAAGCCCAGCAGGAACTTGCCAGTGCCGAGGTGTGCGGCGAAGCGGGCGCGGGTCTGGTCTCGGTCATTATGACGGGCAGACACGACATCAAGCGCGTATCTATCGACGATGCCGTATTTGGCGAAGACAAGGAAGTGCTGGAAGATTTGCTCGCAGCAGCGGTGAATGATGCGGTACGCAAAGTCGAAGCACATAATCGGGATGCCATGTCCGAGATGGCCTCGGGGCTGAACCTGCCCGCCGATTTTAAAATGCCATTTTGAATGACCGGTATTGCGTAAATGAAAGTTAGTCCGTCATTACAGGACCTGATCGATGCCCTGCGCTGCTTGCCGGGTGTTGGGCCCAAGTCGGCGCAACGTATGAGCTTACACCTGCTGGAAAGGGACCGGGAGGGCGCCACGGTATTGGCCAACGCCCTGGCCGAGGCGGTGGAGAAAGTGGGGCATTGCACTTTGTGTCGTAACTTCACCGAGCTGGAGGTTTGTGAAATTTGTAGTGACAGCAGGCGAGACGCCACCACTGTCTGCGTGGTGGAGACGCCCGCTGATGTGTTGGCGGTCGAGCAAAGCGGTAGTTTTCGGGGACTGTATTTTGTCCTGATGGGGCATTTGTCGCCCATTGATGGCATAGGGCCGGCTGAGATCGGACTGGAGGATTTTCACCAGCGGGTCATCGATGAGGGCATACAGGAAGTTATCCTGGCGACCAATCCTACGGTGGAGGGGGAGGCGACCGCCTATTACCTCACCGATATGTTGCAGCCCGTGGGTGTACAAGTGTCGCGCATCGCGCACGGCGTGCCCCTCGGTGGTGAGTTGGAGTATGTTGATGGATCGACCCTGGCCCATGCGCTGGCCGGTCGGCGTCCGGTGGACTGAGTTATGGATTGGAAATTGATAGAGTCGGACGAGGCCCTGCAGCAGCTGTTGGCGGAAAATGCGGACTGCGAAGTGGTGATCGTCGATACGGAATTCATGCGCACCAATACCTTTTACCCGAAGATGGCCCTGGTGCAATTGTGTTTTGTCAGTGACAGCAGTGCGCAGGAGGTAGCCTGGTTGGTCGATCCACTTTGCCTGGAGGACACGGCGCCGCTGGCTGCACTGTTGACCAACCCCGCGGTGCTTAAAGTACTGCATTCCCCCAGCGAGGACCTGGAAGTGTTCAATCAGTGGCTGGGTGTGCTGCCCCAGCCCCTGTTCGATACGCAGCGCGCGGCGGCGTTGTTAAACCGGGGCTTTGGCCTGGGTTATCGAGCGCTGGTACTGGAAATCTGCGATGTCGACCTTCCCAAGGGTGAAACCCGGTCCAATTGGCTGCAGCGACCGCTGACGGAGTCACAGTGTGAATACGCCGGGCTGGATGTGACCTGGCTGTTACCCGTGTGGCGAGAGTTGCAAGGACAGTGCGAGCGAGAAGGTAAGCTGGACTGGGTGTTGGCTGATGGTCAGGATGCCATTGAGACACTGGGTATGCTCAACAACGAATCGCACAAGCGTATCAAGACCGCATGGAAGTTGAAACCCAGGCAGCTTGGCGCGCTGATGGCAGTCTGTAGCTGGCGGGAAGAAACAGCCCGTCGCAGGGACAAGCCGCGCAACTGGATCATTGATGACAAGACCTGCCTGCAACTGGCCCAGGTCAACCCGCAGTCCATGCAGCAACTCGGCGCCAGTGTCGAGCTGCCACCTCCGGTATTGCGCCGCCACGGTCAGGAGATCCTGGATGTGCTGGCTGGCCAGCGCGAGGTACCTGAGGAGCAATTGCCGGCGGCAATGCCTGCTCCCCTGGATGCCAGCGGGCGAGACCGGCTTAAGAAACTGAAATCAAAGGCGCGGGAAATCGCAGGGCAGCTGGATGTCGCTCCTGAGATACTGTTGCCGGGCAAGGATTATGAGTTGTTGCTGCGCGAAGGCGATGATGAATCTGCTGTGCAACCTCGTCATTGGCTGGGATGGCGTAACCAGGTGGTGCTCAGCCCGCTGCGGGAATTTCTGGCGGGGAGTGATAACTAATGCTGGTATGTGACGTCTATAGAAGTCCACGCAAGCAGGAGATGTATCTGTACGTTGATCGCACACGTGGCCTGGAGGACGTGCCTGCCACTTTAATGAGCGGATTCGGCGAGCCTGAGTTGATAATGACGATCCCTCTTACGGCTGATCGTAACCTGGCCAGGGCGGATACCGGGGAGGTGCTGGCGAATATTCGCGACAGTGGTTTCTACCTGCAGATGCCCCCCACCATGGCACAGCTGTTGGCGAGGGATGGCCAGGGTGAATGACTGGTGGAATCGGAAAACGCTGGCCGAACTTGACCGTAGTGAGTGGGAAGCCCTGTGCGATGGCTGTGCGAAATGCTGCCTGCACAAGCTGGAGGATGCGGATAGCGGTGAGGTGCACTACACCAAGGTGCGCTGTCGCTACCTCGATGAACAGGCTTGTCGCTGCTCCGATTATCAAAACCGTACGGTGCTGGTGCCTGAATGTATTGAACTGCATGCCGAAAATTCCGCATCTCTTGACTGGCTACCCAACACCTGCGCCTATCGCCTGCGCGCACATCTACAGCCGTTACCGCAATGGCATCCGCTGGTCAGTGGGGACGCTGATTCGGTCCACCAGGCGGGGGTATCCATTCGAGGTCGGGCAATTTCCGAGGAGTATGTTCATCCCGATGGCTTTGATGAGCATATTGTGACTTGGGTCGAATAGGAGAAAAGCGTTGCTAAGTGAGAGTTCCTACCTGACTGCCATCTACACCTATGTAGGGTCGGCGGCGGTCATGCTTGTTTACCTGGCATGGTGGTTAGGCCGCCACTGGCGCCCGGGCTGGGTTGCCCTGGCGGTGTTGCTGGCTGCGGCCCTGTTGTTGACACCGGCTTTCCCGCGGACTGATGTGGATACCATGGCACCGGCACTGATAGTCGCGGGCTTTCAGCTGCTTACCGACGGCTATGCCGCTGCCGAGCACGCGCTGCGACCGCTGGGATTTATGTCGGCAGTCGCGGTGGTGCTGGCGTTTATATTGTGGCTGCTGTTCCTGCGCGGACGCTCTCCACGCAAATCCCGTCGCGCTAAAGCGGCCAAGACTGACTGAACTCCCGATTGGCATATTCCAGCATAAAGTAAGGTCTTGCGCAGCGTGCGCGAGTATTGATAAGCGCGGCGCCAATCTGTAACCTTTGGCCCTTTCGTATTGTGAGTAAAGAAGAAATGAAGAAATTTGAAGGCACCGAACGGTATGTCGCCACCGATGATCTGCGCATGGCGGTCAATGCCGCTGTGACCCTGGAGCGCCCGCTGCTGATCAAGGGTGAGCCCGGCACAGGTAAAACCATGTTGGCGGAGGAGGTGGCCCAGGGCCTGGGAATGCGCCTCATTCAATGGCATATCAAGTCAACCACCAAGGCACAGCAAGGCCTGTACGAGTACGATGCCGTATCGCGTCTCAGGGATTCCCAGTTGGGCGATGAAAAGGTCCACGACATTGCCAACTACATCAAGCGAGGTAAGCTGTGGGAGGCCTTCGATGCTGATGAGCGAGTGGTACTGCTGATAGATGAAGTGGACAAGGCTGATATTGAATTCCCTAATGACTTGTTGGTCGAACTCGATCGCATGGAGTTTTTCGTCTATGAGACCGGGCAGACCGTCAAGGCGAAAAAACGTCCCCTGATTATCATTACCAGTAACAACGAAAAGGAATTGCCCGACGCCTTCCTGCGCCGTTGCTTCTTCCACTTCATCAACTTCCCCGACCGCGATACGATGCGCGAAATAGTGGGCGTGCATTACCCCGATATTGCCAAGGATCTTGTGCAGGAGGCTATGGAGGTCTTTTTCGACGTGCGCGCTATTCCCGGCCTGAAGAAGAAACCGTCCACCTCCGAGTTAATCGACTGGCTGAAGTTGTTGCTGGCGGACGATATTCCCGATGAGATTCTCAAGGACCGCGATCCGACCAAGGCGATTCCTCCGCTGTATGGCGCCTTGCTCAAGAATGAGCAGGATGTCCATCTGCTGGAACGCCTGGCATTTATGCACCGACGGGAAACGCGCTAGCGTATTCCGCCAGGGTCTATTGGAGCCACTATGCTAATCAACTTCTTCCATGGCCTTAAGGATGCGGGCGTTCCTGTCACCCCGCGGGAACTGCTCGACTTGATGGAAGGCCTGAAGCAGCACATCGTCTTCGCCAGTATGGATGATTTCTACTATTTCAGCCGCACCTGCATGGTTAAGGACGAGAAGTATTTCGACCGCTTTGACCGCGCTTTTGGCTTGCATTTTAAAGATCTGGAGGCCCTGGACGATATCATCGAGGCCTTGATTCCCGATGACTGGCTGCGCTCCGAGTTCATGAAGAACCTCACGGAGGAAGAGAAGGCGCAGATTGAATCCCTGGGCGGGCTGGAAAAGCTTATCGAAGAGTTCAAAAAACGACTTGAAGAGCAGAAAGAGCGGCACGAGGGCGGCAACAAATGGGTGGGCACCGGCGGAACCTCACCCTTTGGGCAGGAGGGTTATCATCCCGAAGGTATTCGGGTCGGCCCTAATGGACGCAATAAAAAAGCGGTGAAAGTCTGGGACAAACGTGATTTCAAGAACCTGGACGACAGTGTTGAGCTGGGTACCCGCAATATCAAGGTGGCCATGCGGCGCCTGCGCAAGTTCGCACGCACCGGTGCGGCGGACGAGTTGGACCTGGACGATACCATCAGTTCTACGGCCCGCAACGCCGGGCTGCTGGATATCAAAATGGTGCCCGAGCGTCACAATGCGGTGAAGGTGCTGTTGTTCTTCGATGTCGGCGGTTCCATGGATCCCCATGTGAGGGTCTGTCAGGAATTATTTTCGGCGGCGCGTACCGAGTTCAAGCACATGGAGTATTTTTACTTCCATAACTTCCTGTACGAAAGCGTGTGGCGCAATAATGTTCGCCGCCATAATGAGCGCACCCCACTGCTGGATATTCTGCACAAGTACAGTCGCGACTATAAAGTGGTGTTTGTAGGGGACGCCTCCATGTCGCCTTATGAGATTCTACAGCCCGGCGGCTCGGTGGAGCACTGGAACGAAGAAGCCGGTGAAATGTGGATGCGGCGGGTGCAGGAAGTCTATGACAAGGTCATCTGGATCAACCCGACACCGGAAGATGAGTGGCAATACACGCAGTCTGTGACTATCGCCAACCAGTTGCTGGAGGGCCATATGTATCCGCTGACCCTCAAGGGCCTGGAAGAGGGCATGGCCTACCTTTCCAGGTAGCCTCCGTAGGCGATCAGGCTGGCGGTTACCGCCACGTTAAGTGATTCCACGCCATTGCGCATGGGGATGGAGAGCGGCGTGTTAGCTATATCCCTGACTGCGTCGCAGACCCCGTCCGTTTCATTACCCAGCACATAAACGCAAAGCCCCTGTCCCCGGTGCTCGAACAGCGAGCCCGGCGCAGCGGCCTCCAGCGTGCAAATCTCAGCGCCCTGTTGCTGGCACTGGCTGAGTGCATCGGGCAGGCTTGCGCAGAGCAGTAGGGGCGCCTTGTACAGCGTTCCTGCACTGGCCTTGATGACCAATGGCCCCAGCGCCGCGCTGCCTTTTTTCGGCAGGATAATGCCATCGATAGCACCGGCCGCCGCAGAGCGGATGATCATGCCAAGGTTTTGCGGGTTGCTGATGCCGTCCAGTGCCAGTAGCCGCCGGTGGGCTTGCTGCTTAGCCTGCGACAGGTAATCTTCGACGCTGCTGAAGGCGGGGCAAATGACATCCAGGGCGACACCCTGGTCCTGCCTGCCATTCCTGGAAATGCGCGATAATTCCTCGCGGCTGTGCTGTTTTATCGGCAGGCCCAGGGCTTCGGCGCGGCGCCTGATCTCAAGCACGATACCCGCTTCCCGGTTGCTGTGTGCCAGGTGCAGTGCGTGACATTCAAGCGCGTCGTCCAGCAGGGTTTCCAGCACGGGTTTGCGACCGTACACCGTCAGCATGCGGTCGAAGAAGGCTTTCTTTTCCTGGTAGCCGGTGTGGTCGGGCATGGGGGTCGTTATCCGGATGGGGTGTGAGGCGGGTGCTACTTATCGCTTATGCGGGACTGATACTATCCTTGCCG
>CBDTVJ010000208.1:0-7001 GCA_965363655.1 uncultured Halieaceae bacterium
AATTCACCGGCAAAGCCATTCATTACCGCCAGCACCACGATCAGGCTGGCAACGCCCAGCACCATACCCAACATGGACACAGTGGCTATAACAGAGGTAAAGCGGTTACGGCGTCGACTGAAGCTGTAACGCATGCCGATAAACGGCGCGTAATTGGCTATGGCGTTAGGGCGTGGGCTCAAAGACGGGCGGCCAGGATCTATTGGTCTGCGGAGTAGTAAAGTTCAGGGTTCTTTTTGCCCACTTCGCCGTCGCGGGTTTCTTCATCGCAACGCTGGGGGTCACCACCGCAGAGTTCACAGGCGGTATCGATGCCCAGTGCTCCCATGCCGCCACAGGAACCCTTGATGGGCGGTCGCCCGGCGATCACACCCACAGCCATAGCGGCGATTACCAGGCCAATAACCATCGCGCTGATGAAGAATAATGTCATGTCACTAACTCCAGGAGACGCTGACCCTATGGGTCTGGCGCCACTAAATAAGGGGCAAAAGCCGATGTGTGCGTGTGCACAAAATCTTCATCCGCCCGTTGTATGAAATATACCGCCAATCCCTGTCCCTGCGCTACCGCCATCGCACGCTCAGACCCCAGCACGGTCAAGGCCGTGGCCCATGCATCTGCCATCATCGCACTGGAGTGAGCGACAGTAACAGAAACGAGGTCATGGGCAACCGGGTAGCCCGTCCTGGGATCTATACTGTGGGAATAGCGCTTACCGTCCACCTCAAAATAGTTGCGGTAATCGCCAGACGTCGCCACCGCAATATCGCTAAGACTGATAGCGGATGCTACTGAGCGGCCCCCGTACCGCGGTTCCTCAATGGCAACTTGCCACTGATCACCCCTGGGGCTTAAACCGGACAGCTTCATCTCGCCACCGACCTCCACCAGGAAACGATCAACACCCTGCCCTGCCAGCCACTGTGCCACCTGGTCCACCGCAAAACCCTTGGCCAGTGAAGATAAGTCGACACTCACTGCTGCAAGTTTTGTGACCAGCAAGCCTGCGCCCGCCACTTGCAGTTTGTCCTGCCCCACTGTCGCCAGCTGGGCGTTAATAGCCTCCTGCGAGGGCGGCGTGGTCACTGCACCGGCGGGGCCAAAGCCCCAAAGGGCGACCAGGGGCGCTACTGTTACATCGTAGGCGCCCTCGCTGTGCCTGCCTACCTCAAGCGCCGCCGACAGTACCTGGTAGAAATCGGCACTGGCTTTAAACACTGCCCCTGCCGGTACTGCATTGAAGCGACTGATTTCAGAATCAGGCAAGTAGGTCGACATGCTGAGGTTAACCGCCTCCAGCGCCGCTGCTATCCCCTGCTGCGCAGCAAGCGGGCCAAGACCGGTGGCGGGATCAACATACGTCACATGCCAGGTCGTGCCCATAGTCGCACCTGACAATTGCTGAACGCTGGGCTGGTCGTTACACGCCGTCAGGCACAGCAGCACAAGTACACAAAAAAGCCACTCCAGAGAGTGGCTTGTTGTGGCCAGCGGCGAGGTTTTAACCGCCGAAGTCATCGAGCAGGATATTTTCAGGCTCAACACCGAGGTCAGTCAGCATCTGCACCACCGCAGCATTCATCATCGGCGGCCCACACATATAGAATTCACAATCCTCTGGCGCCGGATGATCCTTGAGATACTCCTCAAACAGCACATTGTGGATAAAGCCTGTCAGCCCGTCCCAGTTATCTTCCGGTTGCGGATCAGACAGTGCCACATGCCATTCAAAGTTATCGTTGTCCGCCGCCAGTTGGTCATAATCCTCGTTGTAGAACATCTCGCGCAGGGAGCGAGCACCGTACCAGAAGGATATCTTGCGCTTTGAATGAATGCGCTTAAGCTGGTCAAACAGGTGAGAGCGCATCGGCGCCATGCCGGCTCCACCACCGATGAAAACCATTTCCGCGTCGGTGTCCTTGGCGAAAAACTCACCAAAGGGTCCATAGACTTTCACCTTGTCGCCCGGCTTGAGGCCGAACGCCCAGGAGGACATCTGGCCGCAGGGAATACCTTCACTGCCGGGAGGCGGCGTTGCAATACGAATATTAAACTTCACCACGCCTTTTTCTTCAGGAAAGTTCGCCATGGAATAGGCGCGGATAACATCTTCCTTCACTACAGATTCCAGTTTGAAAAAGCCAAAGTGCTCCCAGTCACCGCGGTACTCTTCGTCAATGTCGAAATCAGCGTACTTCACGTGATGAGGCGGACACTCCAACTGCACGTAGCCACCGGCACGGAAATCGACGCTTTGCCCTTCGGGTAAACGCAGGGTTAACTCTTTGATAAAGGTCGCAACATTGGGGTTGGACTCGACTGTGCACTCCCACTGTTTGACACCGAAGACTTCCTCCGGCACCTGGATCTTCATGTCCTGCTTGACGGCGGCCTGACAGCTCAACCGCCAACCCTCGTCCGCATCACGGCGGGTAAAGTGCGCCTCTTCGGTGGGCAGCATGGAGCCACCGCCTTCGCTGATAATGCACTTACACTGGGCACAGGTGCCACCGCCACCGCAGGCAGAGGCCAAAAACAGCTCGGCGTCGGACAGGGTCTGCAATAACTTGCCGCCGGCTGGCACGGTAATGGTTCTCTCGCCATTGATCTCGATCGTTACATCACCGGTGCTGACCAGCGCTGAGCGAGCGGCAATAATAATCAATACCAGTACCAACACGATCGCGGTGAACATGCCGACACCGAATACAATTGTCATATCCATATCAGTTCAATTCCGCCTAAATATCGATGCCGCCAAAGGACATAAAGCCCAGTGACATGAGGCCAACTATAATGAATGTAATACCAAGACCCTCCAGGCCTTCGGGTACATCCGAGTATTTCAGTTTCTCGCGAATACCCGCCAGTGCCACAATCGCCAGGGCCCAGCCAACGCCGGAGCCCGCGCCAAAGACGACACTCTCTGCGAAGTTGTAGTCCCGTTCGACCATAAACAGGGAGGCACCCAGTATGGCGCAGTTCACCGTAATCAAGGGGAGGAACACGCCCAGCGCGTTGTACAGCGCGGGCACGAACTTATCCAGGAACATCTCGAGGATCTGCACCAGCGCGGCGATTACCCCGATGTAGGACAACAGTCCCAGGAAACTCAGGTCCATATCCGGCAACCCGGCCCAGGCCAGTGCACCGTCCGCCAACAAATAGTTATAGATCAGGTTGTTGACCGGCACAGTGATGGTCAACACCACGACTACCGCAATACCCAGTCCCAGGGCGGCCTGTATTTTTTTCGAAATGGCGAGGAAAGTACACATTCCCAAAAAGAAGGCCAACGCCATGTTCTCGATGAAAATCGAGCGAACAAAGAGGCTCAATAAAGCTTCCATTTACGCGCCCTCCTTCACTGCCGTGTGTTTGGCCATGGAGTAATCCGGCTTTTCCACCTGCTCCTTCTGGAAACTGCGCAGCGCCCAGATGAACAGGCCAATCAGGAAGAATGCGCTGGGCGGCAACAGCAGCATGCCGTTGGGGTTGTACCAGCCACCCTCTGTCACCAGCGGCAGGATTTCAATGCCAAACAACTTGCCGGCTCCGAACAGCTCCCTCACCACCGCGACGCAAATCAGTACCACGCTGTATCCCAGGCCGTTGCCGATACCATCTATAAAGCTGGCCACGGGCGGGTTTTTCATGGCGAATGCCTCAGCGCGACCCATCACGATACAGTTGGTGATAATCAGGCCGACAAACACCGATAACTGCTTGCTGATTGAGTACGCATAGGCCTTGAGAAACTGGTCCACTACAATAACCAGTGAGGCAATGATAACCATCTGCACAATAATGCGAATGCTGCCGGGAATGTGTTTGCGAATCAGCGACACAAAAAAGTTGGAAAAGGCTGTCACAAAGGTGAGCGCCACGCACATGACCAAGGTCACCTGCAGCGAAGATGTCACCGCCAGCGCAGAGCAAACGCCCAGGATCTGCAAAGCGATAGGGTTATTCTTGAATATCGGTCCCGTCAGGGTGTCTTTTACAGAATCCATTATCAGGCCTCCCCGGATTTCAGATTTTTGAGGAACGGTTCGAAGCCATTCTCACCCAGCCAGAAATGCATCAGGTTGGTAACGCCTCGTGCGGTCAGGGTAGCGCCTGCCAGGCCATCTATCTGCCAGGCGGCATCGGCACTGGAAGTATCCACTGCGCCCTTGATAAGGCCAATCGCAACGTCGCCATCACGGTAAACTTTTTTACCCGGCCACACCGCTTTCCAGCGCGGATTGTCTATCTCACCACCCAGGCCTGGTGTTTCCGCGTGCTCATAAAAACCCAGCCCCGCCACCGTATCGGCGTCTGACTCCAGAGCGATAAAGCCATAAAGGGTTGACCACAGCCCATAACCGCGAACAGGCAGGATGATCTTGGAGACTTCACCCTGCTCATCTTCCACCAGGTATACCAGGGCGAAGTCTTCACGGCGGGCAATGTTGGCCAGATCGTCCTGTACTGACAGGGCTTCTGACCTGGCCGGATCTTTAGCGGCCTTGCGCTGGTCGTAGTCCTGCGCGTCTACCTCCTCGGTAAACTTGCCGCTGCGTAAATCCACCACACGGGTGGTGATCTGGGCAAACTGTTCGTCGACAGTCAAGCTATCGTCCATCATGCCGGCAGCCGCCAGAATATTGCGCTTGCGATCGAGCGTCTTGTTGATCTCCTGTGCCGGTTTCAGCATCACCGCTGCCGCGGAGACAATAACCGAGCACACGATACACAGTGCAAAGGCTACTAGCAGTGTTTTACCGGTGCTGTCATTACTGGACACGGGCAAGCCTCCTTTTGACATTGGCCTGAACCACAAAGTGATCCATGAGCGGCGCGAATATATTAGCAAACAGTATCGCCAGCATGATGCCCTCGGGGAACGCCGGGTTGACGACTCGAATCAACACCGTCATCAAGCCAATCAGGATACCAAAGGCCCACTTGCCGGTGTCGGTCATGGCGGCTGATACCGGGTCTGTCGCCATGAAGATCATGCCAAAGGCGAAGCCCCCGGTGACCAAATGCCAGTACCAGGGCATTGCGAAGGCGAGGTTCGTTTCCGAGCCAACGATATTGAGCAGGGTGGACAGGGCGATCATTCCCAGGAACACACCCCCGATAATGCGCCAGGAGGCTACGCGCGTGATAAGCAGTAAAACACCGCCAAGCAGGATAGCCAGGGTAGAGGTCTCTCCGATGGAACCCGGTATCGAGCCGATAAAGGCCTCCATCCAGGTCCATTGCTGTTGCAGGGCCGCCATACCATCCGATGCCACTACCGACAGCGGGGTGGCGCCGGTAACACCATCTGCGGCAATCCATACGGCATCTCCGGACAACTGCGCTGGATAGGCAAAATACAGGAATGCGCGACCGGTGAGTGCGGGGTTGAGGAAGTTTTTACCGGTGCCGCCGAACACCTCTTTACCAATCACCACACCAAAGCTGATACCCAGTGCGACTTGCCACAGGGGAATATCGGGCGGGCAAATCAGGGCAAACAGGATAGAGGTAACAAAGAAGCCCTCGTTTACCTCGTGTCCGCGCTGCATGGCAAACAATATTTCCCAGGCAATACCGACCAGGAAGGTGACTATATAGATGGGCAGGAAAAAGACTGCCCCGTACCAGAAGCAGTGCCAGAGATTACTGCTGTCATAGCCGCCCAGCAAGGCAATCAGCCAGCCCCGCCAGCCTTCGACCAGCTGCCCTGCGGGCATTACATCGGTGGCCTGCACACCCAGGTTGTACATACCGTAAAACATGGCCGGAAAAGCCGCCAGCCACACGGTAATCATGATGCGCTTGAGGTCCACCCCGTCACGCACATGGGCGGTAGATTTGGTAACCGAATCGGGGGCGTATAAAAAGGTGTCAAACACCTCAAACAGCGCGAACCACTTCTGGAAGCGACCACCTTCCTGGAAGTGGTGCTCCATATTGTCGAGAATTTTTCTCAGTCCCACGGCTTAACCCTCCTTGTCAATGCGCGTCAGGTTATCCCGCAGTATGGGGCCGTACTCATACTTGCCGGGGCAAACATAGCTGCACAGGGCAAGATCTTCTTCTTCGAGCTCCAGGCAACCCAGGGCCTGGGCCATTTCGGTATCACCGACCACCAGTGCGCGCAGCAATTGGGTAGGCAGGATATCCATTGGCATAACCTTCTCGTAACTGCCCACCGGCACCATGGCGCGCTCGCTGCCATTGGTATTGGTCGTCATTGGCAGCGGCTTGCTGCCGAAAAAACTGCTGACATAGATACCCAGGCTGGAGTGCTTGTTGAAGCCCGGGGACAGCCATCCAAACAACTCGCGATGCCGACCTTCCAACAGGACCGATACCTGGTTGTGGTAGCGCCCGAGGTAGGCAGTGGCACCCTGTACCTTACGGCCACCCAGCACAGAGCCGGAAATAATACGATTGTCGCCGCTCTTCAGCTGTCCGGCACACAGTACCTGCAGGTCCGCCCCGATACGAGTCTTCAGTAGCCGTGGCTTCTCGACCTGGGGGCCGCCCAGGGAGATAACACGCTCAGTGAACACACGGCCATCGAGAAACAGGCGGCCGATGGCAATGACGTCCTGGTAACCGATAGTCCAGACGACTTTCTCGGTGCTGACACCTTCCAGAAAATGCACATGGGTGCCAGCGAGGCCGGCAGGATGCGGGCCGTCAAAAAGAGCGACTTCAATATTGCCCGCCGTACCGGTTGGAAGCTGCGCGCCGGACGTGGCACACAAATAGAGCTTGCCGCTGGTGAGGCGGGCCAGCAGGTCCTGCCCCAGGCTGAAAGCCTCTGCCTGCGCCGTAATAATCGGCGCGGGATCAGCCGCCAGCGGATGGGAATCTGTGGCTGTGATAAAAATGGCGGCCGCTTGTGCATCCAACGCGGGGACCTTGCTAAAGGGTCGCGTGCGCAACGCGGTCCAAAGGCCGCTGGCGATCAACTGCTCGCGGATGGCCGCAGCATCGGGCAGGTCATCGGG
>CBDTVJ010000209.1:0-6995 GCA_965363655.1 uncultured Halieaceae bacterium
TACTGAAGCGCTGTCACTGATTAGTGGCATCATCAGTTTTGGCTTTTGGCTAAATGGTACTGCCGGCTGTGTGGGCGGCGCCCTTTCCAGTTCTGGTACCAGCAAGGAGTTCTCGTGCTGTATGGCGGTTAATAGCGCTTTTTGGGTGGGTGGAGCTGTCGTTGGTTTGTACGTCGGCGTTGCGGGTGTAGTGGCCTCTCTAGGCGCTTTTGCAGGCGACATGGTCTATAACTTGGCAACCGCTCAGTTGGATTTCTGTAGCGCTGACTGAAACTCCAATGTCATGCCTGGTGGAGACTGAAACGAGGGAAATTCGCTAGTTATGGCAAAGATAATACATCTAATGTTTGCTGCTTTTTTTTTACAAAGTGGAATAGCTTCTGCGCAGCCTTCATTCTATGAGGTCGAACCCAATAACACGCCCTCCGAGGCAGCGGATGTCGCTGGCGAAGTCGTACTGATAGGTTCTATGAGTCGTGATGATCAGGATGGCTTCAAGTGGACTGTATCAGATGTTGATGCACAAAAACGCTGGACATTCGAGCTGCAGGGAATCCCTGGGAAACTCACCGTTGTTGATGTAATCAGGGTTGAATATGCTGACAATGGGGTAGATGTACTGGGGATCAAACGCCTGTTCACAATTGGTAGCCGCGATGGATTGAGGGTGGCCCGTATAGAAGACCTTCTATTTGAGCCCGGTGAATATATCCTTGGTTTTGCCAGTTCCGGTGGTGGCGCCGCCCTGTACCGCCCCCCGGCAGACAGTATCAATTTTAATAGGGGGATGGGCGAAGTAGAAACTACGACCGATACCACCGAGCAGGGCGCGTACCGCCTGGCCATTCGACCGGGCGGCAGTCTTTACCAGGGCACCAACCCGCAAGACAGGGCAAGCAGGGAATCGGCTTTAAATCTGCGCTTCGGATCAGCAGATGCAGCTTACCTGGAAACTCCGATAAGCTGGTATCAGCTTAAACCTGACGAAGCAGAGAGTGGCAAGCGCTGGGACATCATTGGGCAAGTGCCCGTCGGTAGACAGGCACAAGTCAATTTGCACTCTCCCCATGGCGCTGTGCTGGCAACCACGACAGCAGATGGGGAGGGAAAGTTTTCATTCCCGGATCTCGGACTGGAAGTTGGCGCATACCACGTTGAAATCAGTGGTGAAGATGGCGGTTACATTCGCAGACTGGAAAGCGTTTCAGTTGGTCAGTTAATTGCAGGAGCTGAAGCGGAGCCCAATGACTACTGGAAATTTGCCAACCGCGTTGATCCTGGTCAGCCAATCACCGGTAGGATGGGTAAGGCAAACGAGAAAGATTTTTTTCGCTTTACCCTGAATGAGAAGTTAAGCGACCAGGTGCTAAGCCTGCGTCTTGAAACAGGAGAAGGACAAGAGTTTACGCTCTGCCTTACAGATGAACAGGGTAAAGATATTCAATGTCGCAAGGGCAGTGGCGATGTTGAGTTACCCGGGATGGTGTTAAACCCCGGGATCTGGGGTTTGTCGGTTCGGCGCGGCCCTGAAGGTGCACAATACAGTATCTCTTTATCTGGGGGTGGGGAGATCGCTGCAGGGATCGAAGCTGAACCCAATGATAAAGTGGCATACGCTACTTCTATACCGGCTAAGAATCGGATCAAAGGCCGTTTTTCCGGCAAGGATACGGATTTCTACTCTATTTTAATTACCGAGAAACCACAGCTGTGGCGTGTTCAGGTGATCGGTGAGGAGATTCATGAGCTGGCGTATTACGATGGAGCCGGGATTGAAAACCAAAGATTCAGGGTGCCGCAGGGGCAGCGCCGGGTGCGCCTGGATAATGTGTTTATGCTGCCCGGCATTCACCATATTCGCGTTAGCGGCAGAGATGGAGGCAGTTACACCTTGCTGGCACGCCCCCTCGGACCACCGGATCCGAATGGGGAGGTTGAGCCAAATGATGACGCCAGCCGAATGCAGCCCTTGCGTATGGGGCAAACCAGAAGCGGCCTGCTTGAGGATAAACAAGACCGGGATAACTATCGCTTTTTCCTGGGCAATTGGGATCGTATTAAGTTAACTATCCAACCACCTGTGGATGGCGAGATTCAGGCGAACCTGTATTGGGATAACCGGTTAATGAAGCAATTTAATCGTCCGGAACCTGGAAAACAGTTTGAGCTTGAAGGTGTTTTTCCACCCGGTGATTATCGGCTTCTGCTCGCGGCCAAAACCATCAGTGAGGCAGAGTATAAAGTCAGTCTGGAGCGACTGGATCGTTTCGACTGTCCCACCGATTGTGAGCCTAATGATAAATTTAGCTTTGCCAGCGAGTTCCCGAAAAATCACTTCATTGAAGGCCGTGTTAACCAGTGGCGGGATGATGATTGGTTCAAGCTGCCGCTGTTTGACCAGGCGACTGAAGTTACACTTACATCCGAAGTCAGGCCGAAGGTCGTTGTCGTCACTCGGGAAGATCTGCACCACAGCATCACCGAGTGGGATGCTGAGGCCAAGCTATTTCGCGGAATGCTCAACCCCGGGCAGCAATACTACCTGAAGGTACGCGGGTCACCCGATTCAGCATACCGTATGGAAGTTGGCTTCTCTGATGGGCCAGGGGCAGAGGTTCAAACATCCGAGACAGAATTCACCCTGGCACTCGATCTCGAAACCCGGATAGTAGCGGCTTATCGTGCATTCGCACAGCAACTAAATGGTGCCCTCAACATTACAAACAGTAGTGAACAAGCTGTAACTGTTGAGCTTGAAGCGGCGACCAGTGACCACCGCTGGAGCATTAAGCTTGATAAAAGGACTATCACCATCCCGGCAGAAAGTGAGCTTACCATCCCAATAAGCCTTCGTGTTCCTGCCGATGCCTGGGCCGGGCGTCCCGTCCGCATCACCGCACGGGCAGTCGCTGAAAACGGCTCACAAGTGGCAGCTTTTACGGAAGTGACCGCCGGGCCTGAGACATTACCGGTCAACCCCCGGCATGGCTGGTCAATCCCGACAGAGTTGCTAGGCGGCTTTAATGTCGCCCGCGATGTGTTTGGAGGGCTCTGGGTGGGTGAGGAAAACAAGGCTATTGGTTCTGGATTTCCAATGCTCCTGAATGGCATGGCGGTCGAAAACGAGGGTCTGAAACTGCGTGGTGGCCAGGAAACAGACAAGGACGTTATTATAGATCTTGCTGGCGACGAACCGGTTGAAGTACTGGGTTTAATGGTTAATGAACTTTCCCAGGCCCATACTGATTCTTTTTTGCGCAACGTGGATTTTTCCTTATCGTTGGATGGCACAGAGTTCATCCCGGTAATTACGGATGAATTATTACCCATTAAAAGTGAACAGGCGTTTGTCCTCAGGCAGCCTGTTGCTGCCAGGTTTGCGCGTTTGCAGTTAAAGCGTGGCTTCAGTAGCGCTCCCTACCCGGCGTTCAATCTGGGTGAAGTAAAGGTTATTGCCAGACCGGGGCTGGATATATCGAATGCCAAGGGCTTCAATCTGGCGGATCCGCTTCTGGGCGGGCATGTAGCCTGGTCAAACCCCTCCACTACGGCTTCGGGAAATTGGGACAAGCTATTATTGACCGACCCCAAGGCAGGCAATCGGGTGCGCCTGAAACCAGGGCAAACCCAGGATTTTGTTATCGGCTTTCAGCATGTTCGCGCAGCACAGATTACCCGGATTGAATGGCTGGATGTTGAAGACCTTGCCAATGATAAAAAGTTTAAACAGGTATCCCTCTCAGTTAGCGTGGACTCACCGCTTGGTCCCTGGCTGGCGCTTGGCGACTGGGATCTAAGTAGCGCAGAGTCGCCCGCAGTGTATGACATAGAAAGTCCGGTCTGGGCCCGCTATGTGAAGTTTTCCGCCACCTCAAATGACGCGCAATACACCTATACCCCTGCTTTGATCAAGATCTGGGAACGGCCGGTTGATGCTGACTACCTGTCCATTCTCGGTGAGTGGGGGTTCGCCAGTCAGGCTGCAATCTACGAACTGCAACATCCGCTTCACCTCGATAAGCCTCTTGAGGCAACTGGCCACACTTCCAGAGCCACCGCAGCCTCCCTGCTAGCCGACACCCTGGTAAGCGGACAGGTCGCTTTGGGCAAGCAGGAGCACTGGTACAAAGTGGATATGCCTGACGGTGAGAACACCTTGACTATTGCAGTCAGTGGCGAGTCTACCGTACGCACAGCGGTATTCCTTGAAAACAGCAAAGCCGAGCCCCAGGCCATGCATAAGGTCCTATCTCAAAGCAGCTCGCAACAACATACCTATGAAGCCGTAGTTGAGCCGGGACAAAGCTATTATATAAAACTGGAAGAACCACCCCGAAATGTGGTGTTTCTTTGGGATACCAGTGCCAGTGTCGGCGCTTACCTGCCGGTCATTTATACTTCGCTGCTGGCATATGCCGAGGGTGTTGTGCCCGGACGCGACAGCGTAAACATGATTCCCTTCGGCGGAGACCTGCTGTTGCGGGACTGGTATGGCGAGCCCTACATTTTACAAACTGTGCTGAACGATTACGCCCGCAAAGATAACTCCAGTCAGGCAGAGGCAACCCTGGCGCAGGCGAGTAAGGCATTGGCGCCTCGTGCCGGAACCAAAGCCATTGTCATGATCACTGATGCCGCAACTACTCAATACCCGCCCATGTGGGATGAGTTTCGGCGGGTGCAGCCACGCATTTTTGCCCTTGGCTTGGGGTCGCAAGGGGCCTTCGGTGGAAACCCGCCACTGGAACAGGACTTGATGCAGGACTGGTCGCGCGTCAATGGCGGCCACTACACCCATATGCTCAGTGAGGGAGACATGGAGATTGCCTTCGACCGTGTATCCTCCATGTTGCGACGCCCGGCAGCCTACTCACTCAAAGTTTCCAGTGCGTACAGAGAGGCCCCGGGTCCGGGAAGACTGAAAGTGCTTACAGCAAATAGCAGCAGCAGTGGGGCCATTGAGCTTATTCTGGACGCATCCGGCTCTATGCTGAAACGCCTGGACGGTAAACGGCGCATCACTATCGCCAAAGAAGTGCTGACCGAAGCAGTTAACCAGCACATTCCGGCAGGAACGCCGGTGGCATTGCGCGTATTCGGGCACAAACAGCCAAATGCGTGTCATACCGATCTGGAGATGTCACTCCAGCCTCTCGACGTTGCCGCCGCCTCCGGAATCATCCAGTCCGTCCAAGCCAGGAACCTTGCTAAAACACCTATCGCCGATTCACTTGCGATGATCGAGTCTGACCTTAAAGCATCAAAGGGTCGTAAAGTTATCGTCCTGGTCACTGATGGTGAAGAAACCTGTGAGGGAAAGCCCGACCAGGTTATCCAGGAATTGCAAAATAGTGGTATTGACCTGACCTTGAATATCGTTGGCTTTGCAATCGATGATGCTGAGCTTGAGGCCCAGTTTCAAAGCTGGGCTAAACTGGGTGGCGGCCGCTATTTTTCCGCCAGTAGTCAGGAAGGCCTGAGTGATGCGCTGCAACTGGCGCTACAAATCCCCTACTATGTTTATGACAGCGGCGGCAACATATCAGGTGAAGGGGTGGTCGGTGGAGAGCCCGTTGAACTCGAACAGGGCTTCTACCGTATTGTAGTGCATACTTCTCCTCCACGGACATTTCAACAAGTAGAGATTACGGGAGAACAGGAACGGCTGATCGAGTACTAGTCACGGTGGGTTCTGACACGTTATCTTTCCGATGTGGGTAGAATCCGTGGATGAATACCTACAAACGCCACCGATTTCCGCTCCTGGGCGGCCCCCGGATATGTGTAAAGCGCATAGAATCGTCGTAGAATACTCGCTTCATAACTAATGAACCCCTGAATCGGTGCAGCGCTGTCCAGCGCCGTACATTCTGAGTGAAGGCATTGATGTTTCCCACACTAAGTATTGGCTCCAAAATTGCACTCGGCTTTACCGCAGTGCTGTCTCTCATGCTGCTGATTGTTGGCTTTTCCATTACCAATCTTCAGTCTGGCAGCTCAGACTTCAAATCCTATCGGGAGTTTGCGCGCGAGAGTGTTCTCTCTGGTCGCGTGCAGGCGAACATGCTGATGGCCACGCGGGCCGCGGGTAGTTTTCTCAAGACCCGGGATGAAACTCATTACGAGGTCTACCGAAACCGGATAGCTCAGGCCAAACAGTTTTCTGTTGAACAGCAAGAGGCGATGGACAACCCGAAACGCAAGGCGCTTAGCATTGAGCTGGTAAGCAAGCTGGGCCAATACCGGATTGTTTCCGAGCAGGTATTCAAGCTGATGCGTGAGCGCGACATCATTCTCAACCAGCGCCTGGATTCCCAGGGCGTGAAGATGCGGAAAAATCTCGAGGCCATCATGCTCTCGGCCTTCGATGACCAGGACGCAACGGCATCGTTCCATGCGGGGCGTGCGTTGCAAGCGGTGCTGCTGGGGCGTCTTTACGTGCTTAAATTTCTCGACCAGAACAAAACGGAAAATATCGATCGAGTGCGCACGGAGCTAGGTGCAGGCTTTGAAGAAAAATACCAGGAAATGTTGAAGAGCCTGCAGAATCCGCAGCGTAAGAAGCTTCTGCAGGAGTTCTCCATCGCAAGGACTATTTACCTGGATGCCTTTGACGAGATGGTTGTCACCATCTCCAATCGCAATGTGCTGATCAATCGCGAGATGGAACCCCTCAGCCAGAGCATTGCTGACATATCGGAACAGATCAAACTGTCGATCAAGGAGGACCAGGATACCCTCGGCCCGCAGGTGCAGGCCCGTAATGATTATAGTGTCACCTCCGCCATTCTCGGCTCGGCGCTAGCACTACTGCTGACTGTGGTTATCGCGTGGCTGATCGTGCGTATGATCACTCGCCCGTTGGCCCGGTTAGTGCAGATGGTGGAGAACGTGCAGCGCAGCGGTGATCTGGCTCTGCGCAATCAAAACGACTCAGGGGATGAGATCGGCGCTATATCCGATTCGTTCAACGGATTCCTGGATAGCCTGCAACT
>CBDTVJ010000210.1:0-6946 GCA_965363655.1 uncultured Halieaceae bacterium
GCGTCACCCGACCCGTTCGGACTACCTGCGCAGCTTCCTCGACGAGACCTGATAGCGGTCGTCTCATCCCTGTTATGACGCCGGTACCTTCCTCCTGAAGGCACCCTGCCCCTGCGCCAACATATAGGATTCCAGTAACTGCCTGGCGGCGTCTTTCGCGTAAGTTGCGGACTGACGGCCGCCGGCCGTGTGAGCATTGACGATGGCGCCATCCGCCAACAGGGCCAGCTGCCGGGCTATCGACGCGGCATCCTGTAATTGCAGATCCGCCAGTAACTCTTCCAAAAACCGCACCAGCAGTTCCTTGTGCTCGGCGCAGGCCACGTGCACCGGATCGTCCAGGTTCGGGTACTCCGCCGAGGCATTGATAAACGTACAGCCGTTAAAATCATCGCCGTTTATCCACTCGTGCAGGCTGTCAAAGAAGGCCAGCACCCGGCCCATGCGCGGGTCGCCTTGCTGCAACGGGGCCAGGCGAATAACCGACTGGCGCAGGCTGCCAAGAAAATCCTCGCCGCGCTTGTGCAGTACTGCGACAATCAACTCATCCTTGGACTTGAAGTGGTTGTAGAGGGTCTTCTTGGCCACACCGGACTCGCGCAGCACATTATCTATGCCCGTGGCACGAAAGCCCTGCCGGCAAAATAATGCCAGCGCGGTTGCCACCAGGTGATCACGACGACTGGGGCCCATTGAGCAAATCTCCTTTCAATTAACTGAAGTATACCTATCTGTCTCTTTTCTTGCTATGCTTACGCCAAAGGAGACAGATTAGTCTCCTAAGAAATACCCAATGGAGGCAGCCATGACTAATTTTTCCGCCACGCCCACCTGCAGAGGCATGACTGGCTGACACAGGAGCGACCCTGACATGCTCAACATGGATTTTGACGAACGCGTGGTGATCGATACCGCCCAGCTGGAGTGGGTGGCCAGCCCCATGTCCGGCGTCTGGCGCAAACCACTGGCACGCGAGGAAGCCGAGCGTGGCCACGCCACCAGCATCGTGCGCTACGAAGCCGGCGCCCGCTTCAGCCCACACGACCACCCCCTGGGGGAGGAAATACTGGTACTGGAAGGCGTCTTTTCCGACGAGACCGGGGATTACCCGGCGGGCACCTACTTCCGCAACCCGGAGGGCTTCCGCCACGCGCCCTTCAGCGAGGAGGGCTGCAAGTTGCTGGTCAAACTGCACCAGTTCCAGACGGGAGACACTGAGCACGTGGTCATCGATACCACCAGCGCAGCCTTTCAACCGGGCGCTGGCGACCTACAGGTATTGTCGCTGCACCAGCACGGTAGCGAACAGGTCGCGCTGGTGCGCTGGCCCGCCGGGGAACGCTTCCAGCAACACAGCCACTTTGGCGGGGAGGAAATCTATATCATCAGCGGCGCACTGCAGGACGAATATGGCCACTACCCCGCCGGCACCTGGATTCGCAGCCCGCACCTGAGCCAGCACTTTCCTTTTGTGGCAGAGGAGACACTGATCTGGGTAAAGGTGGGGCACCTGCCTGCCTAGCCCTTCGAAGGTTGCGCAGTAGCGAGGAATATCAGCGGCGGCTGGCTGGTGCAAAAAGTAGGGAATAGGGTCTGGGCTGGGGAGCCTTTCTTCTTTATAATCACGCCTCTCTTCTTGAGCCCATAGCTCAGTTGGTCAGAGCATCCGACTCATAATCGGGAGATCAGTCCTAGAGAAGGGAGAGAAAGCAGTATTTTAAGTTACGGGGCCTGTAGCTCAGTTGGTTAGAGCAATCGACTCATAATCGATCGGTCCACAGTTCAAATCTGTGCAGGCCCACCATTTTCCCTTATGTTTCATAGAGTTACTTAAAGCTCTACCCACCAAGATCATTGCCGATATCGATGAAGGCCGCACTTCCGCCCATCAGGAATATACCAACCGTTTCGTTTGGCTTTTTCAGAGACAACGCCGTCGCAGAGATGAAGCCATGCTCGGGCTGGCCGCGCTGATGGTTCCTGGTTTTCTCATTGATGGTTTCTAGACGGCACTGTTTGGAGCCATCTTCATCAATTGGGGGCCGGCAGCAATCAATGCCGCACCATCGTCGATGTCAGTATACTGGTCAAAATTCCCAATGAATCGTGCAGCCAGGTCTTCAGCTTTTGCGTTCCACTCGGTGGGCTCTGCATAAGTATCTCTGGGGTCAAGAATTCCCGTATCCGTTCCCGGCAACTCGGTTGGCACTTCCAGGTTGAAGATGGGTATGACCTTGGTTGGTGCATTCTCGATATCACCATTGAGGATTGCATCAATTATCGCCCGGGTATCTTTGATCGAAATACGTGTGCCAGTGCCGTTCCACCCCGTGTTAACCAGGTAAGCCTCTGCCCCGGCTGCATCCATTTTCCTGACAAGTTCCTGCGCATATTTAACCGGATGAAGTGTCAGGAAAGCCTTGCCAAAGCAGGCCGAAAAGGTCGGTACTGGCTCAGTAATCCCTCTCTCAGTGCCAGCCAGTTTTGCCGTAAAACCAGACAGGAAGTGATATTTGGTTTGATCGTGGGTCAACTTGGATACGGGTGGAAGCACCCCAAAAGCGTCGGCTGTCAGGAAAATGACTTTCCTGGGGTGACCAGCCCGTGAAACCGGTTTAACTATATTGTTGATATGAGCTATCGGGTAAGAAACACGGGTATTTTCTGTGATTGAATGATCGCAATAATCTAACTTACCGCCCTCATTTACCGTTACATTCTCCAGCAAGGCGTCACGGCGTATGGCGTTGTATATATCGGGCTCGCTCTCGGCATCCAGGTCGATGGTTTTTGCATAACATCCGCCCTCGAAGTTAAAAACTCCCTCATCGTCCCAACCGTGTTCATCGTCACCAATGAGTTTCCGTTTCGGGTCAGTAGATAATGTTGTCTTTCCGGTACCTGACAAGCCAAAGAAAATTGCGGTATCCCCATCATTTCCGACATTGGCAGAACAATGCATGGACGCCATATGGTCGAGCGGTAGATAGTAGTTCATCATCGCGAACATGCCTTTCTTCATTTCACCGCCGTACCAGGTTCCCCCGATCACCTGCATTTTCTCCGTCATGTTAAACACGGTAAACACTTCCGAGTTCATGCCATGCGCCTGCCAATCCGGATTGCTGGTTTTGGAGCCATTCAAAACCACGAAATCGGGCTCGCCGTAAATTTCCAGTTCCTCAGGGGTGGGACGAATGAACATATTTTTGACGAAGTGAGCCTGCCAGGCGACTTCCATGATAAAGCGTACCTTCATGCGTACTTTTTCGTTGGCACCACAAAAGGCGTCGACAACAAATAAGCGTTTTCCCGACAACTGGTCTGCAACAAGTTTTTTAAGGTCTTTCCACACAGCTGGAGTGATTGGCTTATTATCATTGGCTGCTCGCTCTGACGTCCACCAGAGGTTTTCCCGGCTGACATCATCCAGCACGATAAATTTGTCTTTGGGTGAGCGGCCGGTAAAAATTCCCGTGCGAACAGCAACAGCGCCGGTATCAGTCACGACGCCCTTTTCAAAGCCTTCAAGCCCCGGCCTCGTCTCTTCTTCAAAGAGTTGGTCATACGAAGGGTTGTATACGATTTCTGTGACGTCAAAGATTCCGTATTTCGCCAGATCCAGATTAGCAACCATTTATCTATATCCCTTAAATTCCAGTGATAATGAGTGTCATGCAAAGGTACATCATCATACAAAAATTGGGCACTGCCAAGTTAGCTCGCCTTGGGAGACGCTACAGGGATGAACACCTACATGCGTCACCGATTTCAGCCAGGCGCCCCCCACCCGATGTCATTTTCTACACTAACCGACCCGCCCCAGCTTTAGCATCGGCCCACAAGAGCGCTAACCCATCTCCCCAAAAAACATCGACTCAACTCGACGAACCGGACGCCATGGCATCCAACCCAGGACCTTGCAGGGACTACGTTTCTGTAACAGCGCCGGGGGCCTGGAGTGGCAGTACTGACGTATAGCTTATCTACTGAACGCTAGAATCTCCGCCAGGGCTTGCTCCTCAGTGAGTCCATGCCTCGCCATTTGGCGCTGAACCAAGCAGGCCCTCAGGTCGCCGGTCATGTATGGGCTGCCAGCCTCCCTGTTATTGTGGATCATCTCGGAGATGGTCAGATCCTTGGGCCTACGTACTGCTGTGCCACGTTGTGGTTCCATTATCGAATCGGTCATAATATTCTCACCAGTGTTGGTTGTAGCAGTGTACACCTGTTTATCTCATCAAATTCTGTAACATCCACACGACGGCGGAGAACGGTGGTATTTGTAGGGATTCATACCCGATAAAGCGGGGCAGGCTCTCCACTATTTCCAACAATAACCGCCAGTTAAGTTATCGCTACCGTTTAAAGCATCATGCCACGGATAGTGAAATAGAATATCGCCGCGAACAGTCCGGAGACCGGAACAGTAATCAACCAGGCGGCAATAATTTTTAACAAGGCCGCACGCTTGACCAATTCGGTCCGGTAGATGCGTTTGAGATTTTTACGCTCGGACTTGCTGAGCCCGCTGTTGTCGCTCTTTGTCTTCAGGTGCCGCAACATATTGCCCTTGTCGAACACGCTGGCCTGCTCAAACCGGGTGAGGTAGGTCTCCACGACTTTCTCATCCTCACCATGGTGATGGGACCTGATTTCATGCAGCCGCTGGTGATGGCTCGACTTCAAGTACTCACGCAAAAAGCCAACCCCGAATACCGCTCCTACCGCAATGTGCGTGGAGGACACTGGCAAGCCAAATTGGGTGGCGATAATGACCGTAATCGATGCCGCCATGGCGATACAGAAGGCACGCGACTGGTCCAGTTCGGTAATCTCCGACCCCACTGTTCGAATAAGCTTCGGTCCATACAGGGCCAGGCCGAGGGCAATCCCGATGGCCCCCACCATCATCACCCACAGAGGAATCGAGGCCTTGGCTGCCACAGCGCCATGCATAATTGCCTCGTTGATTGCAGCCAGCGGCCCCACCGCGTTGGCAACGTCGTTGGCGCCATGGGCAAAACTCAATAGGGCGGCGGAACATATCAGGGGAACTATGAACAAGCGGTTAACACTGGCCTTATCGTTTGGCAGGCTGGCCGCAGTGCGCTTTACCAGAGGCCTGACTACGAAATAGGTTACCACAGCCAGGGCCAGGCCTATTTCAATTGCTTGCACGAATTCTACCTTCCAAATCTTCTTAAAACCCTTGAGCATCAGGTAGGTACCGAAAGCCCACACCATCAGGGCCACCAACAGGGGCACCATGCGCGCCGCTGCCGCAGCCATATCACGCTGGTAGGTAATTGTGCGTTTAATCAGGTAGAGGAACAGCGCTGCAATAATGCCGCCCAGCACCGGGGAGATAACCCAACTGGCAGCAATCTGCGACATTTTGCCCCAGTTGGCAATCTCCATGCCGCCCGCTGCTATACCCGCCCCCAGTACCCCCCCGACAATGGAGTGTGTGGTTGATACCGGAGCGCCTAGTGCAGTCGCGATATTGAGCCAGACCGCGCCGGCCAACAGCGCCGCCATCATTACCCAGATAAAGGTATCCTTATTGTCGATTAGCGCGGGATCGATAATGCCTTTCTTGATCGTTCCCACGACTTCACCACCGGCCAGGATCGCGCCTGCTGCTTCAAAAATTACCGCTATAATAATTGCGCCGGTCAGTGTGATCGCATGCGAACCCACTGCAGGGCCAACGTTGTTGGCAACATCGTTGGCACCGATATTGATGGCCATGTACCCGCCAATCATGGCGGCCACGATAAGCATCACCCCACCGGGAACATCTTCGATAAAACTGCTTGCGTACAACATGATACCTACGATGAAAAGCAGCGCCATACCCAGCCGAAAAAGTTCGGACCGGCCAAAGCCCGCGGCCTGCTCAATCTGCGAAAAATCGTTCATGTCCATTTTTTACGTTCCCTGCCCTATCGCTGGTTTCACATAACTGTAATAATTCTGTAATAAAACTGCAATATGCAACAGCAGATTAACCTACTGAGTGGTCGAAGGTAGTTGTTCTCGATCAATAAAGTCTGCTAAACCCAAACTGTCGGAGGGCAACCCCACAACATGCTCGGGCGTATTTTTCTCCCCTCTATTTTTCTGGTGCTGTCCTATGGCTTCTGGGTAAGCAGCAGCTTCAAGGATATCGCCGCGGGTGTTGCGCTGTTCCTGTTTGGCATGCTATGCATGGAACAGGGCTTCAAGGCCTACAGCGGAGGCGCCATGCAGCGTGTCCTCTCAGCCAGCACCGACCGCCTGTGGAAGAGCCTGAGCTTCGGCATCGTCAGCACCACCCTGATGCAGTCGTCGTCACTGGTCTCGGTGATTACCATCTCCTTCCTGAGCGCTGAGCTCATTGGCCTGAAGCAGGGTATCGGTATTATTTTCGGCGCTAACCTGGGCACCACTACCGGGGCGTGGCTTGTTGCGGGCTTCGGTCTCAAGGTAAAACTGTCCGCCTACGCCCTCCCAATGTTAGTGTTCGGCGTACTGTTTTTGATGCAGGCCTCCCAGAAACTGAAGGGACTGGGCTGGATACTGGTCGGCATCGGCTTCCTCTTTCTTGGCATTCACTACATGAAGGAGGGCTTTGCCGCCTACTCGGAGCAAATCGACCTTACCCAGTACGCCATGACCGGTATCGCTGGGCTAATGGTATTTACCCTGATCGGCAGTGTGGCCACTGTGGTCATGCAGTCGAGCCACGCCACTCTGACCCTTATCATCACCGCCTTGGCCGCAGGCCAGATAAGTTATGAAAACGCCCTGGCGCTGGCCATCGGGGCCAATATCGGCACCACTATCACAGCCATTCTGGGCGCTCTGGGCGCCAGTATCGCTGGCAAGCGCCTTGCTGGGGCCCACCTTATTTTCAACGTAGTCACCGGCTTGGCGGCACTACTACTGATTCAGGTGTTAA
>CBDTVJ010000211.1:0-6914 GCA_965363655.1 uncultured Halieaceae bacterium
TTGCGGTTGACGCTTATTGTCTTTATGGAAATGCTGAACAGGCTCTTCCGTGTAATCCGGTTTCGGCCGCTTCTTGCAGGTGTTCCTGTGACGCTGCGATATAGCAATGGGCCCACCCGACATCGATGTGCTTAATTTATCATCACTAACAACGCTGCCGATACGACCCAGACTGCGTAAAAATACCGTTTCGCGAATGTACGGAAGTACCGTGCGCCAGCTGTTTCAAGCTGGTTTGCTAAATAGTTTTCTCAGTAGCTAGAACAGGACACGGCAGCGCAGCGTTCCATCAATCGCCCCCAGTTTTTGCAGGGCGATATCGCTGTATTCCGCATCGATATCGATTACCACATAGCCCACTGTATCGTTGGTTTGCAGGAACTGTGCGGTGACGTTGATCTGGTTCTCGGAAAACACGCTGTTGATGGCGCTCATGATACCTGGCACATTGCGGTGTATATGCAGCAGGCGGTGACTGCCCGCGTGTTCGGGCAGGGCGACTTCTGGAAAATTGACTGAGGAAATGGTGGTGCCGTTATCGCTGTAGCGTGCCAGTTTTTCCGCTACCTCCATGCCAATGTTTGCCTGTGCCTCTACCGTGCTGCCGCCGATATGGGGTGTGAGAAATGTATTGTCAAAGCGGCGCAGTGGTGAGATGAACTCATCATCGTTGGAGCGTGGCTCTACCGGGAACACATCGATACCCGCGCCACCCAAGGCGCCGCTTGCCAGGCTGTCGGCCAGGGCGTCAATGTCGACAACGGTGCCGCGGGAGGCGTTGATCAGGATACTGCCTGCGGGCATTAGCGCCAGTTGTTCAGCGCCAATCAGGTTCTGGGTCGCATTTGTCTCCGGTACGTGCAGGCTAATTACATCCGAATTTGCCAGCAGCTGGTTCAGGCTGGGTACCTGCCGTGCGTTCCCCAGGGGCAATTTGTTGCTGACGTCATAGAACTGGACCTGCATGCCCAGCCCCTCGGCGATTACCCCCAACTGCATACCAATATTGCCATAGCCGATAATACCCAGGCGTTTACCGCGAATTTCAAAGGCATTGGTCGCGGATTTTTGCCACTCGCCCCGGTGAGCAGCGGCGTTCTTCTGTGCTACACCGCGCAACAAAAGTATTGCTTCGGCCAATACCAGCTCTGCCACGCTGCGGGTATTGGAAAAGGGCGCATTGAATACTGTGATGCCACGGCTGGTGGCCGCTTGCAGGTCGACCTGATTGGTGCCGATGCAAAAACAGCCTACCGCTACCAGTTTCCGTGCAGCTGCGAAGACATCTTCCGTCAGTTGTGTCCTGGATCGAATGCCGACGAAGTGCGCGTTGGCAATCGACTTTTTCAGTTCCTCGGCCGGCAGCGCTTTTTTGTGCTGCTCAATATTGGTATAACCGGATTGTTGCAGCGTTTCCACTGCCGAAGGATGTACTCCCTCCAATAGCAAAAACTTGATTTTGCTTTTTTCCAGAGATTGCAGTCCCATGGTGTTTGCATTCCTGTCTGTGTTGAATGCCGGCGTGTTGGCGCAGCGGCTGTGCCGGAAAATGTGCCTTAAAAAACAGGCGCGCATGGTACCATACGCGCCGCCAGATCCACTGCCCTGTGAAAATTACCGGAGGTACCGCGCTTGGCCCCTTTCGACAGCAATATCCAGCAAGCCCTGCAAGATATTTCGGGTGCAGACCGGGTGTTGACCGACCAGGATTCACTGCAGCACTACGGCTGCGACTGGACGCGTGTATACACTCCCAATCCGGTAGCGATCGTACTGCCCGGTAGTGTTGCAGAGGTGCAGGCAATTGTGCGCCTGGCCGCCAGCGAAAAACTGGCGATTGTTCCCTCTGGTGGACGCACTGGTCTCAGCGCCGGGGCGGTAGCCTGTAATGGCGAACTGGTGCTGGCGCTGGACCGCCTTAACCACATCGAAGATTTCAATGCGGTGGATCGCACAGTGCGTTGTGGCGCGGGCGTGATCACCGAGCAGTTGCAGCAGTATGCGACGGAGCGCGGCCTGTTTTACCCGGTGGACTTTGCCTCCAGTGGCTCCAGCCAGATTGGTGGCAATATTTCTACCAATGCCGGCGGCATAAAGGTCATTCGCCACGGTATGACACGTGACTGGGTCGCGGGTTTAAAAGTGGTCACGGGTAATGGCGAGCTACTTGACCTCAATCGCGGCCTGGTAAAAAACAATACAGGGTACGACTTGCGCCAGTTGGTGATCGGCGCCGAAGGGACGCTCGGTGTAGTGGTAGAAGCGACTATGCGATTGACGAACCCACCGATGGATCCGGCCGTATTGGTACTGGGTGTTGCGGATATGCCCGCTATCATGTCGGTGTTATCGGCCTTCCAGTCAGAGATGCAATTGAGTGCTTTCGAATTCTTTTCAGAGCTTGCCCTGCAGAAGGTAGTTGAGCACCAGGGGCTGCAGCGGCCGTTTGCAACGCCAACGGAATTTTATGCCCTGCTGGAGTTCGAGCAGACCGATGACAGCCTCATGGAGCGGGCCATGAAATTGTTCGAGCATTGCATGGAGCAGGGTTGGGTGCAGGACGGCGTGGTGAGCCAGAGTGTTGCCCAGGCCGAGTCCCTGTGGCGGCTGCGCGAAGACATTTCAGAAACCATTTCACGCTGGACGCCCTATAAAAATGATATCTCCACTGTTATTTCCCGTGTCCCGGATTTTCTTAGTGAAGTAGAGCAAGTGGTTAACAGCAACTACCCTGAATTTGAGATTGTGTGGTTCGGCCATATCGGCGATGGCAATGTACACCTGAATGTATTGAAACCCGATGACTTAGCCATGGAGGAATTCCAGCGGCGCTGCGGCGAAGTCAGCAACTGGGTCTTTGAGATCGTACAGCGCTATGGCGGTAGTGTTTCCGCGGAGCACGGCGTAGGCCTGCTGAAGAAGGACTATCTGCACTACAGTCGCTCGGAGTTGGAGATAGCCATCATGCGCCAGGTTAAAAACGCCTTTGATCCCCTGGGAATTATGAATCCCGGAAAGATTTTCGACAGCTGATGGTGATGGCCGCTGGAACGCAGCCGTCTACTCGGCGTAAAGAGTGCGTACGCCTGCAGATGTTCCCAGGAAAAGTACGTCCGCAGGTTTCAGGGCGAACAGGCCGTTGGTGACCACACCGGTGATATTGTTGATCTTCTCTTCCGTCGCCAGGGGCTGTGGAATGGAAAAATTGTAGACGTCCAGGATCACGTTACCGTTATCGGTGACCACGCCCTCCCGATAGATCGGGTCGCCGCCCAGCTTCACCAATTCCCGCGCCACGTGGCTGCGCGCCATGGGAATGACTTCCACAGGCAAGGGAAACTGGCCCAGCGTATGTACCAGTTTGCTGTCGTCGGCGATACAGATAAATTCGCCAGCCACGGCGGTGACAATTTTTTCGCGGGTCAGTGCCGCACCTCCACCCTTGATCAGCTGCAGTGCGCTGTTGCTCTCATCAGCCCCATCAATATAGAAATCTACCTGGTCCACGCTATTGAGGTCATACACCGGAATGCCATGGCTTTTGAGTCGCTCGGCGGAGGCCTCGGAACTGGCGACTGTGGCATAGATCTGCCCTTTGATCGCCGCCAGGCTGTCAATAAACAGGTTGGCGGTAGAGCCGGTGCCAATACCCAGCACGGTGTCGTTCTCCAGTTTGGGCTGGATGTACGACAGGGCTGCGTCCGCAACCGCCTGTTTTAGCTCGTCCTGGGTCATGTTTTTTCCTTTGGGGGGGGGTGAAAGCCAAGTGCAGCTCATTAATATGGCAGCTCATTATAGGGCAGCTTATTCTCCCGATCACGAAAAACCCCGGTGTGTCTGCGCTTTTCTGGCTGAAAATCCGCCCGCGCTCAATTAAGATGATAGTCGCTTCCGCTCACGGGATACCTTTCCTCATGCCACAGTCCTATATCAAACGCATTCTTGACGCGCGCGTCTACGATGTCGCCAGGGAAACCCCCATCCACGAGGCTAGCTTGATGTCGCGTCGCCTGGACAACCGGGTCTGGCTCAAGCGCGAAGACCTGCAGCCGGTGTTTTCTTTCAAGCTTCGCGGCGCCTATAACAAGATGAATCGCCTCAGCCCCGCACAGCGCGAAGCCGGGGTGGTAGCGGCATCGGCCGGTAACCATGCACAGGGTGTGGCGATGGCCGCGCAGAAACTGAAGGTCAAAGCTACTATCGTAATGCCACGCACCACGCCCCAGATAAAGGTGGACGCGGTGCGCAGCCGTGGCGCCCGGGTACAGTTGTATGGAGATTCTTTCGATGAGGCGTTGCAACAGGCCCGCAAACTGGAAAAAGAACAGGGCCTGAGTTTTGTGCATCCGTTTGACGACCCTGACGTGATCGCGGGACAGGGCACAGTGGGGATGGAAATCGTACGCCAACACCAGCGACCACTGGACGTGCTATTCGTGCCTGTAGGGGGCGGCGGCCTGCTGGCCGGTGTTGCCGCCTATGTAAACTATGTATGGCCACAGACACGGATCATCGGGGTGGAGCCAGAAGACGCTGCCTGCCTGCAACTGGCCTTGTCCCGCGGGCGCCGGGACAAGCTCGCCGAAGTCGGCTTGTTCGCCGATGGCTGCGCGGTGGCGCAGATAGGCAAGGAGCCCTTCCGCGTTATTCGCGATACGGTTGCAGAGGTCATCACCGTGTCCACCGATGAAATGTGTGCCGCTATCAAGGATATTTTTGAAGACACGCGCAGTATCGCTGAGCCGGCTGGCGCGCTGGCGCTGGCAGGCTTGAAGAAGTATGTGGACAGTAAGGGTGTGCGTGGGCAGGACCTGTTGGCAATCGTGAGTGGCGCCAACACCAACTTTGATCGACTGCGCTATATCTCAGAGCGTACCGAAATTGGCGAGCACCGCGAAGCGGTGATAAGTGTGACGGTACCGGAGCGCCCCGGAAGCTTCAGGAGGTTTTGCAGTGCCCTGGGTCGAAGGAACATCACAGAATTCAACTATCGCTATGCGGATGGGGAGTCGGCCCAGGTGTTTGTGGGTTTAACCGTCGCGCCCGGAGGGGAGGATCTGGCCGGCCTGCTTATTGACCTGCGCAAGCGGGGTTATGCCACGGAAGATATGACGGACAATGAGGTGGCAAAATTGCATATTCGCCATATGGTGGGAGGCCATGCACCCGGTACATTGTCTGATGAACATGTCTACCGTGTGGAATTCCCCGAGCGTCCCGGCGCCCTGTTGAAGTTTCTGGCGGGCCTGGGCCAGCGCTGGAATATTTCCATGTTTCACTATCGCAATCATGGCGCCGCCTATGGCCGTATTCTGGTTGGCATCCAGGTTGCCAGGGCCGAGCGCCGGGCCCTGGAGCAGGTGCTCGATGAGATCAACTTTCGCTACTGGGAGGAGACGGATAACCCGGCTTACAAACTGTACCTCGGGGGCGGGAGTCAGGGCCCGGGGAGCGCAAATGGGTCATCTTCGGCGAAAAACTCGAGATAATCGACAAAAGTCAGTGTTTCCGCGGCCTCTGAGCTTTTCTTTTACGGGATACTGGGCTAGTATCCAGTTAACTTTGTTAAATAATAACATAAGTTAATAGTTGCATTTCAAAGTCGGCGTGCGGATTTAAGGGTCTAAAAAGAGCTTTTGGGCCGTGCGACGTGAGAGAATTTTTTGTGAAGCGTAAACCTGATTTTTTACTGATATTGATGGCCGTATTTGGCCTGGGCGTGATGTTTACCCTGTTCGTTCCCATGGCTGCAAACAACACGGTGGCTGCGCCGGCATCGGAGCTGCACGCCGGGGTCTTCATTCAGCAATAAGCCCGTTAGCTGCTCTACGTACCCTGGCATTGGTGTAGTGCGGTATCGGTGGCGATAAACGCCAGGCAGATATCCCAACTGTCTCGTGGGACTTGCTCCACCTGCTGGCATTCGTGGGCCAACCCAACCAGTACAGGCCTATCGGCTCCTGCAAGTGTTCGATCATAAAACCCTCCTCCCATACCCAGGCGACCGCCGTATTGGTCCCATGCCACCAGTGGCATGAAAATAATATCGAGATCATTGGTCGGGCAGTGCAGGGCCTGTGCCGGGGGTTCGGGTATGTTGTAACGATTGTCCCGCAGCGGCTCATCAGCCAGCCAGACGTGAAAGCTGAGGCTGTTATCGTCGGCGATTACAGGTAAGAAAAGCTGTTTGCCCTGGCGGGTAGCCAACTGCTGCAAGGGGTCGGTACTGATTTCTCCGTCGGCGGCCATGTACAGTGCGACACGCTCTGCCTTATTCCAGGCCGGGAGTTTGGTAATGGATGTAATGAGTGACTGTGCAGCTGTGCGCTGTCGCTGTGGTCCCAGGGCCTGTCGCCGTTGTCGCAGGGTAGCGCGCAATTCGGCCTTGCTGGGTTTGTTGTCTGGCATAAAATGGATTCCCGGCATACCGCTGACAGCTCTGCCCTTGAACCCGACGATTCAAGGTGGTGGCCCTCGTACTGTATAAGGCTTTCCGACCGAGGCCGGACATGCACACCAACAATAACGAGGAACCTCCGGTTACATATTATCGGCTCGAGGACTGAATGTCTGGCGCATAAGCCAGGGACCCGCGCTTAGTATAGCCCAGATAGGCCCGGCAGAGTCCAGCAAATACAAAAATGTGTGACGTGGATAGTGTTTTAGATTAGCCGATTTCCAACTGGCGCAGATCGTAGAGCGCATCATCGAGTTTGCGGCTGAGTTGATTGATAACATCGTCATTATGCTCGCCGGGGCCGGCATGCCTGGACGACTGCAGTAACTCAAAACTGATATTGAGAGAAGCCATTACCGCAATTCTCTCCAGCCCGATCACTTTACCAGTGTCGCGGATACTGCGCATTTGCTTGTCCAGGTATTTGGCGGAGGCGGCCAGCTCTGCCTCCTGCTCT
>CBDTVJ010000212.1:0-6883 GCA_965363655.1 uncultured Halieaceae bacterium
TCACGCCCTCTTGCGAGCAACAATAAAAAACTGCTTCCCCATAAAACGCCATAGGAAGGGAGCCGCCAGGTAAGCACGCACCAGGGCCGGGTGTGTCGGTAACGCCCCCTGGGTGGTGTAAGGCAAGAAACGATCGACACACTGCTCGATTTCAAAGCCTCGCATGGCCAGCGCTTCACACAGGGACAAATGCGTCAGCCCCAGGTGATGATCGTAGAAATCCCAATACTGCCCGGGCAGGTAGCGCAGGTTGGGGCCCAGGATCAGGTAGCGTCCACCGGGCTTCAGGCTCAACAGAATTTGATCCAGCAGTTGTTCCAGTGCCGGCTTATCTGGCAGATGCTCGAGAAAATTGGAGGTAAAAATCACATCGGCCTGGCTTTCAAACTCGCCGGCAATTTCCGTCGCGCTCAGGGCTGCGAAACGCACGTCGCTGCCGAGATGGCCGGCAGCATCGGGATTGAGATCTATAGCAATTTTTTCTCCCGCGCGAATGTTATTGATGAACTCGCCGTAGCCACAGGCCACATCGATCACTGTATCGGTGCTGGCGACATATTTCTGGAGAAATTTTTCACAGATGACCTTCCAGATAGCGTTCTTACGCGGCAGCTCTGCCGCGGCAAACCGCAACCGGTACAACGTCGCCAGATCCTTGTTATCCATAGTAACTTTCTCTGAACGCAACAAACTTATAAAGTAAAAATGTGCCCAGCACAGGGAAGCTGATGGCGACCGCGTGGGCGACTTCCTCGGAATAACGCTCGACCCCGAAATCAGGTAATACCTTATTCAATTGTATCGACACAAGCCAGACAACGGGGAAAAAAGCGCTATTGATTATAAAGAAATCCCTGGCCTGCTTCGGCACCGGTTTATCGGAAGCCGGGAAAATATAAAGACTATTGAGTATAAACGCCACGGTCATACCCACCGCGTAGGCCAACACCACAGCCCATGAATAAGGCATAAACAGACTTAACAGAATGCGCGCCAGCCAGTGCAGCAGGGCTGCCAGCCCACCTACCAGCAGGAAGCCGGCAAACTGCCTGGAGACAAAGTGTTTCAGCATGCGGCGGCCATACGCGCCAGCTCCCGTCCCAGGTCAATACTCTCGGAAATACCCCGATCCTCTGGATAGTAATAGGATGTATCGGCAACCCACAGGCCGTCAACCGGTAGCGCTATCGGCGGCAATTTCTGGCTGAACCCGGGTTCACAGATAGGTTGCGCGAAACGGTAGCGGCTGGCGCGGACATCAATAATATCCTCGTCACTCAGCTCAGGGTTGATTTTTTTCAGGTAACTGCATACACGCGCGGTAAACCAGTCATCGGACTGGGCAAAGCTGGGGTGTTCTCCGGGCAGGTAGTAAGGCACGTAGACCACATGATCATCCAGCGGTTGCAGGTTGCTGTACTCCACCAGCCCGGGGATATCCATAGCGGGATCATTGATATTGACCCAGAAATTACCCGACAGGGGCTTGGCGAGCTTCACAATGACACAGACCACCGCGATATTATTCACTGAGGCGTAAGCCTCGCGCACAGCCTCGGGAAGATCGGGAATCACCCGCGGCACAAAGGGCAGCGGGATAGTACTGATGACCTTGTCGAATTCCTCCATGGTATCCCCGCATTGGACGGCGTGCACGGCGCCATCGCGCAAATGCACCCGGGACACCGGTGACTGCAGGCGTATTTCACCGCCATTGGCCTCGATATGGGCGGCGACCGCATCCAGGAACGTCTGCGAGCCATTCTCCAGGTAGCCCAGCTGCTCCCGGAACAGGTTATAACGGGAACGCCCCAGGCGCCGGATCCGGCTCCAGATCCAGGCAGCGGAAAGGTTATCGGTAAAATGATGGAACTTGAACTCGAATAAACGCCGCCACAGGATTTCGTAGGCTTCAGGGCCCACCCAGCGCATCACCCAATCGCGGGCATTGACCTCATCCAGCGGTTTCCAGTTATTGCGCCTGGTGCACAGGAACGCAAACAGGCCGTAACGGAATTTGGCGATTAACCCCAGGCCGTCAAATTTGAGCAGCGCCACTGGATTACCCCAGGGCTGCAGTTTACCGCCGTACCAATAGGCCATCTTCGTCTCTGTCCAGTGCATCTGGTCGGCAATACCCAGCTCCTCCAGCATCTGCAGGAAGCCTGTATCGGAGGTGCAGTGGAAATGGTAATAGCGCTCAATGGTCAAACCCGAAAAATCAAAGGCTGCGGTCATACCCCCCACCCTGTCATCGGCCTCGAAGATCACTGGCTGGAATCCCCGCCTGGTCAGTTCATAGGCCACCGCCAGGCCCATGGGACCGGCGCCCAGTACAGCCACTCGCTTGCTCATCTCGTCAGAATTCCAGGACTACCTTGCTGTAGGAAGGATGGTTGAAGGTCTCATCAATGGCCTGCTCAAAGGGCGTGGACTGCACACCGAACACACCCGGCCAATCGATAAGCTCGAACTCATCGTCGGCGCACAGTGCCTCCAGCTGCTGTGTGGTAAAGGGCGGGTTTTTGTCAAACAGCGCCCACAGGGCCAGCAGGCCATAGAAGAACCAGTACGGTATGTGCACGAGCAGTGTTCTGGCGCGGGTTGCGCGCCTGATCGCGCGAATAATATCGATGTAGTCGACTTTCTCCTGCCCGGAGATATTGAATATGCCACCGGGGTGGCGATGCTCGATGCAGCTGATAATAATATTACAGAAATCGCCCACGTACAGGGGCTGGCGCATATAGCGGCCCCAACCGGGGATAGGGAATACCGGCAATTTCTGCATAAAACGGGAAAGCCAGCCCAGGTGCTTGCGGTCAAACCAACCGTACATCAGGGTGGGCCGCAATATCGGGCATGGCAGGCCGCTGGCAAGCACCAGTTCCTCCTGTTCGCGCTTGGAGCGGGTGTAGAAGTCGTCGGCCCCAGACTCCACCACGGAGGAGCTGATATGCACCAGGTAAGGTGGCGACGCCGCCGGCAGCGTCTCCAGTATCAGCCGCGTGGCATCGATATTATTGTGCTGGAATTCATCGTAGCGGTTGCCCCCGATCTGGGCCTGCAGCATCACCACCACGTCCGCCGTCGCTATGTGCTGCTGCCAGTCTCCCGGTCGGGCCAGGTCAGCATATTCACTGTGCACATCCGGGTGTAGTTTCTTCAATATCGCCAGGTTGGCGCGTTGCTTGTCCAGTACCACGAGCTTGCTGTACCCCCGGGCCTTGAGACGGACGATGAGATTCTGCCCTACCAGCCCCGCACCGCCGGCCAGGATGATGCTCTGGTTCAACATCTACCTGCACTGCCGACGCGGTGTAGTGAACGTATCACGCTAGATATCCAGCCGGTTGAAAACAAAGCGGGGCAGGTGTTTTATCACCAACATGATCAGTGCCCACTTGCCCGGAGCGTATATCACGGCTTTGCCTTTTTCCATGCCACTGACGATACGATGCGCCACATCCTCAACCGCAGCCAGGCCAGGGCCACCGTCCGCCAGGTGAGCAGTCATGGGTGTGCTGGTGGGCCCCGGCTTGACCAGGCTTACCCTGACCGCTGAGCCTGCAAGGCGGTGCTGCACGCCCTGGGCATAGCGATCCAGCAGGGCCTTGGCAGAGCCGTAAATATAATTGGACTTGCGCCCGCGATCACCGGCGACAGAGCCGATCACACCCAGGCGCCCTCTCCCCGCCCGCTCCATTTGCGCCACCAGGGCCTCCATGAACAAGGCCGGGGATAAGCCGTTCAATTCCAGGGCCGCGTGGCAACTCTCCAGGTTCTCCTGGCATACCCCCTGCTCTGGTAAATCGCCGTGGGCGATCAGGGCGGTATCAATGGGCGCACCGTGGGCAAATTTGGCTACCGACCTGGCAATGGCAGCCGCATCGAGAAAATCGAGGGTTTCCAGCGTCACCTCCGATTGAGGGCTGCGTACCTGCAAATCATCTGCCGTCGCCTGCAGGCGTCGCTCGTTGCGACCTACCAGGTGTATGCGGCAGGGCCTGGCAACCCAATGGCGCGCACAGTGCTGCGCTATCGCCGAGGTGGCACCGATGATGATGATCTTGTGTAATTCCATATCTGCGATTCTAGCTGCCCAGCAGACGCCGAGAAAGAGCTGAGCTCATCCCGGGATCCCGAAAGGGTATGAATTTTTCCAGCATGGGATAACCTGCCTGATACATTTCTTGCGGCATGCGTGCATCCTTGGCCGCGTAGAGACGGCCCCCTGCGGCCGCGACGATGGCATCGAGCCGGCTCATAAGGGACAGCGTAGTATCACCCCTGTTGGGAAAGTCCAGGGCAAGCGTCACCCCGGGCTGGGGAAAACTCAACAGACCGCGTGCGGCGCGCTGCCCAAACGTCTTTAGCACCGCGAGGAAAGACCCGGTGCCGGAGCGCGAGATTTCATCCAGCATCTGCTCCACTGCGTCCTGCCTGTGCGCTGGAGGAACCACACATTGGTATTGGTAAAAGCCCCTGGGGCCGTACATGCGATTCCACTGGGCGACACCATCCAGTGGGTAAAAGAATGACTGGTAGTGATCAACACACGCCCCGGCACGGCTTTTATTGCGGTAATAGTAGGCCGCGTTAAAAGCACGCAGGGACCAACGATTTACCAGCGACACCGGGGGCGTTAGCGGTAGCCGGAGATGGCGTGGCGTGTACATGCCGTCCACTTCCGCGGGGGCGTGATTGGCGCGAAAGAAAATCCCGCGGCGCCCTCGCCGGAACTGGCAATCAATCCATGAGACCGTATATTCCCAATCGCGTTCAGAGTCGTCCGCCAGCTCGAAAAACTGCTCGAGACTGCCATAGGGTAACGACTCCACATTAAGCCAGGGTCCCGCCACCGGCCGCAGTGCCAGCGTCACCCGGGTAATAATCCCCGTCAGCCCCATGCCCCCAATGGTGGCGGCATACCAGTCGGATGCCTGGTCGGGACCACAGTCGATCACCTCGCCATCCGACCTGACCAGGGTCAGGCCCTGCACATGGTCCCCAAAGGAGCCGAAGCCATGGTGGTTTTTGCCGTGCACGTCATTGGCGACTGCACCGCCCAGGGTGACAAACTGGGTGCCAGGCGTCACCGGCAGCATCCAGCCACGGGGCACCGCCAGTTCCTGGATTTCCTTGAGCAGCACACCCGCCTCACATTGCAGCAGGCCGCGTTCGCTGTCGAAATGCATGAAGCGGTCCAGCTTGCGGGTGTTCCACGATGTGCCTTGTGGATTCAGGCACACGTCCCCGTAGCTGCGCCCCATCCCGTAGGCGATGCCAGGCGCGCCCTGCGCCAACTGTGAGGCCACAGCATCCTGCTCATACAGCGGCTGTACATGGTGCGACCAACTACCCAGCCGGCCCCAGGAGGTCAGGTCTACCATGGCAATTCAACACTACCCAGGGACAGCACCATCAGGAACATGACGCCGGCAAGCAGACTGACTTTATCCTTGATGGCAAACACCAGGGGGTCGTCATGCATATTCCCTCGATTCGCCTGCATCCACATCCAGCTGATCCAGTACAGCAGCACGAGTACCGCGCCCCAGACGATTTCGGGGGTCTGGTAAAGCAGGAGTATCTCCTCACTGTTGAGGTACAGGGACAATACCAGTGCCGCCACATAGCCGGCGCTGATGCCGAGGGTCTGCAACAGGGGGGCATCCGAGGTGTAATAGCCCCTGCCATGCACCTTGTCCCTGCCCTCCAGCAATTGCACCTCGATCTCCGCATAGCGCTTCACAAACGCCAGGGACAGAAACAGGAAGGCAGAGAAAGACAGCAACCAGAAGGACAGGCCCATATTTATCGCGGCAGCACCGGCGACGATGCGCAAGGTGTAGAGCATCGCCAGCGTAATACAGTCCAGCAGGACCTTCCGCTTCAGGAACCAGGAATAACAGCAGGTAATAAACAGGTAGCATAACAGGCATACCAGGAACTGCAGGTTGATGACACAGGCCAGCAGCAGCCCTGTGACCAGTAGCCCCATACCGACAGCAATGGCAACAGGTGCAGCTATGATCCCCGCAGCCAGCGGCCGCTTGCGCTTGCGTGGGTGCAGGCGATCGCTCTCCAGGTCCAACAGGTCATTCATCAGATAGGTCGACGAGGCCACCATGCCAAAGGCAACAAAGGCCAGCACAAGCAACAGCAGGACCTCGGATTCCATCAGGCGATGGGCGGCCAGCACCGGTGCAAATAGCAGCAGGTTCTTGAGCCACTGCTGGATACGCAAGGCGCGCTGCCAGTCCATTAATTTAATTTTCTGCGCCGCGAACGTCCTCGCGACCGGACAGCGCAGAGCCGCTTCAGCGGCCAGCCTGTCATCAGCGTTGACCACGACCGCCTCGGCGGCACATTCCCATATGGGCAGGTCAGCGCGGGAATTGCCCGCATAATCAAAATTTCCCCGACCGAAACGTTCCACCAGTGCCTGCGCTTTTTGCGCACCCTTGAGATTGCTACTGGCATCACTGGCCATCACATCGTCAAACAGATCAAGGTAATCCGCCACTTCCCGGGCGAATTTGCCATTGGATGCGGTGCACAAAATCAACTGACGGCCCCTGCCACGCTCCTCCCGGAGCCACTGTAATAGTCGGGTGTTATAGGGCAATGTCTCAACCAGCAGCTCAGTGCGTGCGGCAACATAGTGCTTGAGCTGTGCCTTGCCGGCGGTCAGCTTGAAGGGCAGCTGCAACGCGCACAGCGGTCTCTCGCGCAGTAGTTTAAGGACGGACTCATGCAGCAGATCCGTCAGGATCAGGGTACCATCCAAATCAACAATAAGGGGGCGATCGCTCAACAGTAGTCCTTCACCAGGTGCCCAAATGCGGCCCGTTCATCGTGAGAATACCAGAAGTGAGGC
>CBDTVJ010000213.1:0-6871 GCA_965363655.1 uncultured Halieaceae bacterium
CCTTGAAAGAACCTTATTACTATCTCGTACATACTCATGGTGTACTCCTTCTCTTTACGTTGTTATCAAGCGTCTGTGGTGTCGTGACTGCCCTGTCTGTATTCCCTATGTCATCGGAGCTGTCGCTGAGTATTTCCCGGTAGGCCAGTTCGCGGACAAACTCATCCCTGTCTATCGGGGCAAACAGTTCCTCGGCGATGTTGTTGTGTAACTCATAGTCGAATTCTGCCGCTGCTGGCTGTTGCCACGGTACGATGTACATCACCCGGGGCTGCTCCTGGTTGCCACTCACCGTGCTGTGTAGAGAAACCGTGGCTTCTTCTGCTTGCAGGGTCGTCGCCAGGGTTGCCAGCACTATCATCATCAATAAGCGTGCTTTTCGCATCTACATCACCTCCGCCGCCAGGCTCACCTTGCGGTGTTCCAGGTCTGCAATCCAGCCGGTAACTGCGCGATCACTTCCCTCTGTTAGTGTCTGGTAACGGCCGTAGTGATGCAGCGCCCTGTGCGGTTGGCCAAGATAAAGGTCATAGAGAATTCCTATGTTGCGGTGGGTAAGCGCGTGATCCTCGGCAACAGATAGCGCTGCTAGATACGCTTCCTCAGAATCCTCGAAGTTTCCCTGCTCGCGTTGTGCTATTCCCTCGATGTTCAGAACGCGCACTTTTCGTGAAGAGGTCTGTTTCGGGATATCCTGTAACGTGGCCAGCTGTTGGAAGCTGCTTGCCTCAAGTTTGCGATAGCGTGCCGGCAGCAGTTGGGCCAGGGCGATAAAGCTCTTCTTGACCCACTCATCGTAAACCCCTTGCCAACTCCGTTGGGCGTTGGCTTCGTGAATAGCAATGGCCTTTTCCTCAAAGGGAAACGCCTGCTCTTCCAGCAGGATCTCGTATTGCTCCAGTGCCAGGGTGTCCAGTTTTGGTGGGCGTTCAGACTCAATGAGGTCGCTGCTGAGCCGCTGGTAAATGTGTGCAACCCGGTAGCTGGACAAGGTGGAGAACTCCTCCACCGCGTAGGTATTGCACTTGTCGTACGCTGCCAGTGCGTGTTCCATCGCCTTTTTCTTGGCGGGTAGCGAACGTTTTATTGGTTGGGTCAGCTTGAGCGACAGGAATTCGGTGTAGGCATTGTCGGCAATGATGCTTGCTGAGCTGGCCGCCAAATAGAGGGATCTGGCGGATTGCTCTTCACCGGCACTGTCGTGGGCCTGGCTTATCTGGTTTAACCAGTAACGCTGGTTGTCAATCTCACCAGTGTCTCTGTGGAGTTCGGTGAGGCGGTTCATCACTTCCAGGTACTCGTCGAAAGGTCGTGGCCAGTTCTGTGCGTAACTGCTATAGCGGGCAACGGCGGTTTCGGTATCCCCGACTTTTTCATAGTACTGGGCGGCGACGAGCAAGGTCTGGCGCGAGATATCATCCCCGGATTGCACAGTATGCATAGTGTCCAGTTCCGTTGCTGCCTCGCGCCACTGTTCCATTTGCTCATAGTTCTGCAGAAGGGTGGCCCCAATACCCGCTGTGAGTGCATGCGCCGGATAGCGTTGGCGAAAATCAAGCAGCTGGGTATTGGCACGCTCCAACTCACCCGCGCGTATGTAGGCTGCAGCGGCATCATACTGAGCGTTAATACGGACAGCGGAAGTTGGCGCTGTGGCTATCACGCGGTGAAACTGTTCTGCCGCAGCGAGATGCTGCTCGCGCGCCACTTCTTCTTCTGCCTGCCGATAGATGGCTGCAGCTAGTCTTTCCATTGTGTCTGCATAGCGTTGCTCACCAGGTGACATCAGCGCCAGGCCATCCTGGTATGCCTGCTCAGCTGCGACATATTGCTGCATTTCAAAATGGCTGTGGCCACTCACCAGCCAGGCAGGAATCAATATCTCTAGTGTGGGTGGGGGTGTCCGATCCGTCAGTTCCGCAGCGGCCGCCAGTGCTGCGGTGTAGTCTTTATCCTGAAACAACGCTGTTGTCGCATGACCGACTACCGGGAGGGCGCGGGCGTCCTCGGGGAAATTGGCGTAGAAGCGCAGTTCTGCGTCGATGCGCTGGCGACGCAGGGCGCTGTATTCGGTGCTCGGCTCTGTACTGTGTGCCTTCGCTGTGAGTTTCTCGTAGGCGAGAATGGCAGTGTAGGCCGCGTCGCCCGCCCTGGCATCATCAACGTGAACGTAGGCCACTCGCTCGTATGCCGCAATCGCGGCGGGATAATCCTCAGCTTCAAACAAACTTTCTGCTAACAGGAAAGCCAGCCGCGGAACCTCCGGGTTTTCGGGAAAGCTGTCCAGGTATAAATGGTAGTAGTGTGCTGCCTGTGCATAGTAGCCGCTGGCCAGCGCGTCTTGTGGTGTCGATTTCTGCGCCGTCTGGGCGAGGGCATGATAGTGACTCGCCAGCTCCTCGATGAACATGCGCAGCCTCTCTGCCATCTGCTCCTGAGAGGCCTGGTCACTATTGCGCCAATAGTCGGCGGACACCGTGAACGCCGCGACATAATCCTGCTTCGCCGTGAGAATCAGCTCCCTGAAGCCACCTGCTTCATAGGCTTCAATGACGCGCATCTGGAAGATATGCGCCAACCCGGAGTCCGGGAAGTGTTCGGTGTAGGCCTTATAGGTATCCGCGCTGTCTCTATAGCGCTCCTGGGAAAGGTAAAGCTCGCCCAGCGCCTCGTACAGCAGGTGTTGATAGGGGCGCACGCCAAGCTCTTCATAGACACCGGCGATGGTCTGCGTGCCATCCAGGTTGCTAAATACAATGGCCAGCACGCGTAGGCTGTCTTGTACCAGCTCCCGCTCGCCCCTGGTCAGGCTATCGAGGGACTGCCCCTGCAGCAATAACTGGTCGAGGCTGGCGGTAAACGCCTCTATCGACTGCGCGTAACGATCCTGCTTGAAACGAGACCAGCCCTGCATATACAAGGCGCGCGTGTAGTAGGGCGTGTCGGGACCGTAGCTGATAACGTCAGCATAGGTGGCTTCTGCCCGCGCATAGTCCGCCTCGACAAAATAGCGTTCCGCCCGGCGGAAGTTCGCTTCTGGCAGGTGAGGGGACTGTTGCGCGCTGGTGCTAAGGCGCTCCAGCACGGCCTGTGATGCGTCGCTCTGGCCGCTGAGATCATAAGCCTTGGACAGCTGGTAGAGCATCTGATCCTGCAGGTGATACTCCGGGTTCTCGCGCAGCAAAGACTCATAGGCGGCAATAGCCTGCGCAAAGAACGCTTCCTGATCCTCGGCGTTAGCCAGCTTTGCTTCAGCACCCAGCATCTCAATATCTGCCAGGCGGTGTAACAGCCGCAGCCGTATTGCAGGGTCCTGCTGTCGCGCGAGTACATCCTGGTAGATCTGCCGCAGCTCCTCCAGGCTGACCTGCGGCAGTTCTTGTTGATCTGCGGGTAGCTCTACAGGCTGCAGGTCGGCCAGTGTGGGTTCCGGCGACTCGAGCACCCGGTCGAGCACGCCACAGGAGCCCAACAGCAGTAGCGGGGCAGTCAATACAACTGACAGAAACGGCGACAGTCTGTTCATCGCAGCAACTCTCCAGAGCCCTGGTCATACAAGTGCGCGATGGCCAGCTCACTCTGGCCCAGGGCGCGGGCCAGCTGATCCGCCTGCCGTTCAAGTTCTGCGATAGCAAGCTGTCTCAAGCCAGCCTCCGACAGGCCCACGGTTTTCTGTACTTGCTTTGCCTGGGCCTGCACCTTTTCGTCCAGCGCCGCTATTCTGGGAGAAAAATTGGACTGCTGCTTCTGGACAATAGTCGTGTCGATCCGCTGCAGGATGGTAGTGGACTCGGCTGCGCTTGCCTGCAGCTCCTGCAGCTCGCGCTGGGCCTGCCATAATCGCGCTGGACAGTTTTCGTTATCCTGCCAAAGCATCAGGCCACGTAGCAGCCGCAGCTTTTGTGTGTGCGAGCCCCGGGTATCGATACGGGCGGCCAATGCGCTGGCTTGTTCCAGTTTTTGCCAATGGGCGGCCTGCTGTTTATCCACCAGCAGGCGGCAGTCTGGTCCGGAGATAGCCGTCTTCAGTCGTTTCTGCAGCACCTCAAGTTCTCGGCTGAGTTGCTGCTGTCTTTGGGCCAGCGTGTTGCGACGATCACCCTGCGCTACAGAGGACCAGATCAGCTGTTGGTGCTCATCAACCTGATCAAGCACCTGCAGGCGTTCCCCGGCGCGCTGTAGGTGGCTGGCAATACTGTACAAATCCTGTAGCTCGCGCAGCGCAACCTGGAAATTGTGGCGGGCGATCAGGTGCTGCAGGTAAGGCGTATGGTCTCCGGTCGGCAGAATACTCACGTCGAAAAACCAGTCTCCTGCTCCCTCCTGCGCAATTCCCAACAGCGGGCCCAGCGGTTCGGTGCTGAAGGCGTCGATGGCCCGCTGCACACCTGCCAGCTCCGCAGTGTAAATTCCTGATGCAACACGGTATTGCTCCAGCGCAATGCCCGGCCTACCAAGTTCACGGTAGGCGTAGGGAACAGCGAGCAGGCTCTCCCGTGCGCTTTCGCCGAGCATTGAACGCTGCGTCAGCAACTGCCAGGGACTTAGCGCCGCCTGGAAGTCGCCTAATTCAACAGATGACCAGCCATAACCGAGCAGTGCCCGGTCTGACATGGGGCTATCCAGCCGCACGAGACGAAAAGCCTGCTGCGCCTGGTCGAACGCGCCGGCCGAGAAATAGGCAAAGCCTGCGGCAGTTAAACCCTTGTCTTGCAGGGCTCGCGCTTCTGCAGTTTCCAGGGGCATATCCATCAATGCGTTGAAGTAACCGGTCGCGGCGCTCCAGTCACCGGCGGCAGCGTGAGTGGCGCCCAGGTTATAGTTAAGGTAGTAGCGCCACTTTGAGTCTTCCGGTAGCACCCGAGCCTGCGTCCGCGCATCCTCGGTATGTCCCAGGTTCAATTGTGTGCTGGCGCGCAGGTAATGCGCTTCATCACCCAGTTCGCCGTCATAGCCTGCGGATATCTGCGCCAGGGCATCGGCGGTGCGCGCCATATCGCCTCTTTGCCAGGCCATCTTTCCCAGATAGAACCAGGCCTGGTCACGATCTACATAGTCATCCGCAGTTGCCAGTAGCCCGCGGAACGATCTTTCAGCTGCACGATCCATGCCATATGAAAGTGACATGCCGCCACGCAGCAATTGGGCGCCCTGGCTATGTTCATTGAGCTCGTCCAACTGTTGCGCCACCATCAGTTCAGTCAAGGCGGAGAAATAATCCTGTTGGTAGAACTGAAAAAGGCTGGCTCCATAGCGCAGGGACTGGACAGTATTGTCGGCCTGTGAACTTACCGAGCCCAAGCTGAGAAAAACCAACAGGCCCAGCAGTAACGGGCGCAGAAAGGCGCGGGGCTTGCCGCACGCAGGTCTGTCGAACACGGTGTTGACTACCGCTGTTTTGACTAGGAACGTCACGCGCTTACCATTCCTTGACACTGAACTCGGGTTGCCGTTTTGCTTCGACATCCGCGATCTTCAGTTCCAGTCGTTTGGCACCGGCCGTCTTCTGTATCTGCAGCTCTGTCGCACGGCGATAGTCGCGGCCGCTTGGGCCCTTGCCCGTAAATACGGCGACAATCTCGTGTTCTCCTGTTTTCAGATTGCCCATGTACAGTCGATGGATGCCGCCGCGTCGCAGTGCATCGACCTGCCGCTCCGTGTACAGGTAGTTGCTGACAACCGTGCCGTCTATGGTCAATTTCACGGCATCCAACGCGAAGAACTCTCCCAGATCCAGCGACAGAAATACCGCCACCTGGGTGTTGTCAGGAAACAGTAACTCTTCCTCCAGAATGAACAGGTCCCTGTTCAGTTGTAGTGTCTGTGATTTGATATCCTGTACCTGCTGATCCAGCGAGGCGCTGTCGTTCGCCGCTACACCGGGGGCAAAGCACAACAGTAGTAGCGTTAGCCGTACGAATAGCCGAATTTCTGACGTGATCACAAGCCCCGACGAGCAGGTCGGGCTATTGTCGTAACCTGTTAATCGCTGTGCGCGGAATTCTATTTGGTAGTCTTTCATATCAGCCCAGTACCCCGCCGTTGATGCTGGCCAGTGGTTGGAAAGCGGTAAAACGGTCGCGGTTGCTCGCGCTGCCCAAACTGTGGCCAGGGAAAAAACCAGATTCCGCAAACAGGTTTTGCTCTCCGTGCAGTGCCATGTAATTGAGAATCAGCATTTCTACATTGAGATTGACGTTGTTGGCCGCCGGGCTGGAGGAGGTGTCTACCGAGGCGTCGGTGCGCATCCATCCCAGTTGCTGGTGACGTAGCGGATCGCCCACGGTATCCATCAGTGTCGGTGCTCCGGCAGGATCAAACACCAGAAAGAAAGAGGCAGCCGTGGAGGAATTGTCTCCGCTCCATACGCCTTTACCGACTCCGTTGACCATTTCGATCGTGCCATCGCTGGCCACGGAACCGTCACTGAACACATAAATCATTAACGGGGTGGCAGCCCGACGAGCGTATTCCAGGCAGGCGCCGATGCAACGTCCTGCGCGCAGGTCCCGCTCTTCGCCGGTGCGCCTGTCGCCGGTGTGATAATCGTATCCACCCATCTCGATAGTCCCCGCGCCGGCGATACCATCAATGACCAGTTTCATTACCGAGGCCGCTTTCTGGAACTCACGATCCGAGGAAAACTCCGCCTCGGTAAATATGCCACCGTCGCCATCGATCGCGGGGTCCCTTGAGGGGTCCAGTGCATCCGGTTCGGAGAACTTTTCCAATGTGTCCGCGCTTCGCAGGTACTCGCAGCTGAGCCTTTCCTTGAGGCGCTTGTCCTCGGTGGAGGGATTGTTGATACCGGTGTTCACCAGGTCGAGCTTGAAGTCTGTTATGCGTTTCATTGACTCCATGACGGAAACAA
>CBDTVJ010000214.1:0-6869 GCA_965363655.1 uncultured Halieaceae bacterium
GCACGGCCACATTCAGGCTGAACGCCGTGAACATCAGTGTATAGAACATTTCTTCGTTGATGATGCTGTGCTGTACATAGGCGATGTCCATAACGACGAAAGCCAGTTCAGCACGGCCGAGCATGCCGAAACCGATCATCCAGCTCTCCGCCCAATTGAAGTTCCCCGTATAGCGGGCAGCAATGCCTGCTGATAAAACCTGTCCCAGAGAGAGGCAGATAAACAATGCCAGGGTTTCGTCAAGTACTGATACCAGAATATCCAGATCCAATACCAGGTGCGTACCCAGCACGATGAAAAAGACTGGTCCTATCCAGGAAAACGCAATGCTGTCGATGATTCTGCGGGTATCCTGGTGGATGGTCATGTCCGAATCGGCAGTGTGAGAGCCGAATACAAAGTATTCTTCCTTCAGCACCAGGCCTGCCATGTAGGCACCTATCGCAGCATGAAACCCGAACTGGTGGCCTAGCAGGGCTACCAGTAGTGCCAGCAGTAGTACTGTCAGGGTCGCGTGCTCGCCCGCGTTCATTGTGATCAGTCGCTGCAGGTTGAAGCGGCTGAGGAAGGGGATTCGATCCAGCGGGCTGTTTCCTACGGGGAATAACCACAGGGCCATGAGCGTGACGATAAGGAAGAAAGCCACTGCCTTGGCGACAATCAGGCCCAGGCTGGCCAGGGAGATCATGGAGGCCCCGCTGGCCACGGGCACCAGTATCGCGACCAGCGCAAGCGAGGCGATATCATCGAGAACGGCAGAGGTCATGATGCCAGTGGCAGCGTTGGTTTTGTGTAGGCCTTCGCTACGCAGCGAAACCATGGTCAGGGACACCGCCGTGGCGGTCATGGCAAGGGCGCACATTAACGCCCCGTTGATATCCTGCCAGAAGTGCATGACCAATGAAAAAGTGACAAGGAAGGGTGCAATAGCGCCGAACAGCGCGATTCCCCAACTGCGCTTGATACTGCGGATGAAGTCGCTGGAGTTTTCCTCAAACCCGAGTGCAAACATGATGACGATAATGCCAATTTCGGCAAAATCTCGCATGAAAATACCGGGTTTCTCGGGCAGGATTCCCAGGTTAACCAGCAGGCACCCCATGGCCAGGAACCAAAGAACAGGGGTTAGCCGGGTTTTTGCGGCGCCATAGTGTGCCAGGAATACGGCGATCCATGTGATTGCCAGGGCATTCAGGTCTTCCATGGGGTCTGCCACGAGGTTAGCTCGTAAGCCCCGATCATTGGCTAGTTTTGGGCAGGGGACAAGTGTTCTGTACCCCACTGTTGATATGGGTCAAATTCTTACCTGAACGCGAGGGGATTGGATATCCGCAATGATATAACCAGAGGTAATGATGCGGGATGTATGGCACCCAACGCGCTTTTGAATTTAATTCAGGTCCCGTCTTGACATAGGGCGGGTCGATCATTAGAATTCGCGTTCCTTTTTTCAGGGGGTTCCATTGCGGGCCTCTGGTTTTTTATAGTTTGGAGTAATGTCAGGTGCAGAATCAACGCATTCGAATTCGCCTCAAGGCTTTTGACCATCGACTGATTGACTCGTCAACCCAGGAGATCGTTGAAACAGCGCGCCGTACCGGTGCGCAGGTAAAAGGCCCGATTCCTCTTCCTACCAGGAAGGAAAAGTTTACCGTGCTGGTTTCACCGCACGTAAATAAGGATGCTCGTGACCAGTACGAAATTCGTACACACAAGCGTCTATTGGATATCGTGGAGCCCACAGAAAAAACTGTGGATGCCCTGATGAAACTCGACCTGGCAGCAGGTGTGGAAGTACAGATTAGTCTTGGTTAACTTTAACTAGTATCAAGACCTGCTTGGGGCAGGAGCTCCGAGTGTGTAACGCCCAGCAATGGGCGGCCATAGAGGGTAAAGCCCCGTACACTGAGAGGTTAGAAAAATGACTATTGGCTTAGTCGGCCGCAAGTCCGGTATGACTCGTGTTTTTACCGAAGACGGCGCATCAATACCAGTAACCGTAGTGGAGGTTTCTCCAAACCGCGTTACTCAGATCAAAGAGACCGAAAGCGATGGCTATCGGGCGATTCAAGTTACCGCGGGAAGCCGAAAAGCCTCCCGGGTAAGCAAATCACAGGCAGGTCAGTTTGCCAAAGCGGGCGTAGAAGCAGGCACGGGTCTGTGGGAATTCCGTCTGGAAGAAGCTGAAGATGCTCCTGAGGTGGGCTCTGAACTTACCGTGGAGCGTTTCGAGGCTGGCCAAAAAGTGGATGTTGCAGGCAAGTCCAAGGGTAAGGGCTTTCAGGGCGGTGTAAAGCGCTGGAATTTTGCCATGCAGGATGCCACACACGGCAACTCTATTTCGCACCGTGCGCCTGGTTCTATCGGCCAGTGCCAGACACCCGGGCGTGTTTGGAAGGGCAAGAAAATGGCCGGCCACATGGGTTCTGAAAATGTGACCACCCAGGGGCTGGAAGTAGTCCGGGTCGATGTCGAGCGCAATTTATTGCTTATCAAGGGTGCTGTGCCAGGCGCACCCGGCGGGGACGTGATCGTTCGCCCCGCGGTTAAGGCTTAAGGATAGGGGGTCGCTAACGTGGAATTAAGTGTAGTGAAGCCGGGTAGCGCAGAAGCGGGCACAGTGTCTGTCTCCGATGCTGCCTTTGCACGTGAGTACAATGAAGAGCTGGTTCACCAGGTCGTAACCGCCTATATGGCTGGTGCTCGCCAGGGAACTCGCGCCCAGAAAAACCGTGCTGCAGTGCGTGGTGGTGGCAAGAAGCCTTGGCGTCAAAAAGGCACTGGTCGCGCTCGTGCTGGAACCATCAGGTCTCCGATCTGGCGTTCAGGTGGTGTGACATTCGCGGCCCAGCCGCAGGATCACTCCCAGAAAGTGAACCGGAAAATGTATCGTGCAGCGTTGCGCTCCATTATGTCGGAGCTGGCTCGCCAAGATCGCCTGGTGGTTGTCGAGAGTCTCGACCTGGAAGCTCCCAAGACCAAGTTATTGGTGGAGCAATTGGGCGCCTATGGTGTTGATAATGTCCTTATTGTGGGTACCGAAGTGGGTGAGAACCTGTATCTGGCGGCGCGCAACCTCCACAAAGTGGATGTGCGCGATGTTGATGGCATAGATCCGGTCAGCCTCATTGGTCACGAGAAGGTGATGGTGACGGTTGATGCTGTTAAGAAATTTGAGGAGATGTTGGGATGAACCAGGAGCGCGTATTTCAAGTGCTGGTAGGTCCGCATATTTCCGAAAAAGCGGCCATTGTTGCTGATGCGAACAATCAGTATGTTTTTAAAGTGGCTGTGGATGCGACCAAGGCAGAAGTTAAGAAGTCTGTTGAGCAGCTGTTCAAAGTCAAGGTAAGTAATGTGAATACCTTGAAGGTCAAAGGTAAGGTCAAGCGTAACAAGTACGGCTTCAGTACCAAGCCGACCTGGAAGAAAGCATACGTGCGACTGGAGCAGGGTCAGGACATCGACTTTGCGACGGCCGAGTAAGGAGTAGGATCGAATGGCAATTTTAAAGAGTAAGCCCACTTCACCCGGTCGTCGCCACGTAGTCCGTGTGACCAGTGACGATCTGCACAAGGGTGCACCGTATGCGCCACTGCTGGAGAAACAGTCCAGGAATGGTGGCCGTAACAACAATGGCCGCATTACCACGCGTCATATTGGTGGTGGGCACAAGCAGCATTACCGTATTGTCGATTTCAAACGCACCAAAGATAGTATTCCGGCCACAGTAGAGCGTATTGAGTATGACCCCAATCGCACGGCTCACATCGCTTTGATGTTGTTTGCTGACGGTGAGCGTCGCTACATTATTGCTCCCCGTGATGTAAAGGCCGGTGATGTATTGCAGTCTGGTTCCGCAGCTCCCATTAAAGCGGGTAACTGCCTGCCTTTGAGAAATATTCCTGTGGGATCAGTAGTTCACTGTATCGAGCTCAAGCCTGGTAAGGGCGCTCAGTTAGCTCGCTCTGCTGGTGCCTCGGTTCAGGTTGTGGCTCGCGAAGGGCAGTACGCTACCTTGCGCCTACGCTCCGGTGAAATGCGTAAGGTATTGGCGGATTGTCGTGCAACTTTGGGCGAGGTATCGAACTCCGAGCACAGTTTGCGCAAGCTGGGTAAAGCAGGAGCTGCCCGCTGGCGTGGTGTTAGGCCGACGGTTCGGGGTGTTGCGATGAACCCTGTGGATCACCCGCATGGTGGTGGTGAGGGGCGTACTTCGGGCGGTCGTCATCCGGTTAGCCCATGGGGTACACCCACCAAGGGTTACAAGACTCGTAAGAACAAGCGTACCGACAAACTGATCGTGCGTCGTCGTGGTAAGAAATAAAACGATCGTTAAGTAAATGAGATTTAGAGGAAACACATTGTGCCGCGTTCACTGAAGAAAGGCCCGTTTATTGATCTTCACCTGGTGAAGAAAGTAGATGCCGCGATTGAGAGCAATGACCGTCGTCCGATCAAGACCTGGTCGCGTCGTTCCATGGTATCTCCGGATATGGTTGGTTTGACAATCGCCGTTCACAACGGCCGGCAGCACATACCTGTGCTGGTTAATGAAGATATGGTTGGCCACAAGTTGGGTGAATTTGCGTTAACACGCACTTTCAGGGGTCACATTGTGGACAAGAAGGTTAAGCGCTAAGCGCTTACTGTTGCGAGGTTTAGGAAATGGAAGTTGGAGCAAGGTTGAAAGGCGCGCAGATATCTGCACAGAAGGTTCGACTGGTCGCAGACCAGGTTCGTGGCCTGGCCGTAGAGGAAGCGCTGAGTCTGCTGGAGTTTAGCCCCAAAAAGGCTGCTCACATAGTCAGGAAGTTGCTTGATTCTGCTATTGCCAACGCTGAGAACAATGAAGGTGCGGATGTCGACGAGCTAAAGGTGTCCAGCATTTTTGTAGACGAAGGTATGACAATGAAGCGATTGCGTCCACGTGCCAAGGGGCGTGCGGACCGCATTTTGAAGCGCAGCTGTCATATCACTATAAAAGTTGCAGACGGCGAACGCTAAGTTTAGGAGAAGACCACATGGGTCAGAAAGTACATCCCACCGGTATACGCTTAGGTATTGTTAAGGATCACAACTCGATCTGGTATGCCGACAGTAAAAACTATGCCAAGCAGTTAATTAATGACTTGGAAGCCCGTGCCTACATCGAGAAGGCACTGGATCACGCTTCCGTCAGCCGTATTGTGATAGAGCGACCGGCACAGACCGCGCGCATTACTATCCACACAGCTCGCCCTGGTATTGTTATCGGCAAGAAGGGTGAGGATGTAGATAAGCTTCGCAAGGAACTGACCCAGAGAATGGGTGTTCCAGTGCACATCAATATTGAAGAGATTCGCAAGCCGGATCTGGATGCACGCCTGGTTGCACAGAATGTCGCCCAGCAGCTGGAGCGTCGAGTAATGTTCCGCCGTGCTATGAAGCGCGTGGTGCAGAATGCAATGCGCCAGGGAGCAGAAGGTATCAAGGTGCAAATCGGCGGGCGTTTAGGCGGTGCCGAGATTGCGCGGACAGAGTGGTATCGCGAAGGCCGCGTGCCATTGCACACCTTGCGTGCCGATATCGACTACGCCACCTATGAAGCCGCTACTACCTACGGCATCCTTGGCGTCAAGGTTTGGATATTTAAAGGTGAAGTCATTGGGGCCGAAGGTCAGCCCGACGGCACCAAGAAAACAGCAACTAATTAAGGGTTACGCAGATGCTTCAACCAAAGCGTACTAAATTTCGCAAGGCCCAGAAGGGTCGCAACCGTGGTTTGGCTCATCGCGGCAGCAAGGTTAGTTTTGGCGAATACGGCTTGAAAGCAACGGGTCGTGGTCGCATTACAGCGCGCCAGATAGAGGCTGCCCGTAGAGCGATGACTCGCCACATCAAGCGTGGCGGGAAAATCTGGATCCGTGTTTTCCCGGATAAGCCCATCACAAACAAGCCGCTGGAAGTGCGCCAGGGTAAAGGTAAAGGTAACGTCGAGTACTGGGTAGCGCAGGTGCAGCCTGGCAAAATACTTTACGAAGTACAGGGTGTGTCTGAGGAGTTGGCGCGGGAAGCGTTTGCTCTGGCGTCTGCCAAGATTCCTGTTGCTACAACATTTGTTAGACGATCGGTGATGTGATGAAAGCGAGCGAATTACGTGATAAGTCCGCTGAGGACCTGGGTAAGCAGCTACTGGTTATGCGCGAAGAGCAGTTTAAATTGCGCATGCAAAAAGCTACTGGACAGCTGGGGCAGACCCATCTTGTACAGCAGAACCAGCGCGATATTGCTCGCCTGAAGACTATTCTCACTGAAAAGGCAGGTGGATAAATATGTCAGGTGTAGAGAAGCGTGCACGAGTTGCAACCGGGAAGGTTGTAAGCAACAAGATGGACAAGACAATTACTGTAATGGTTGAGCGTAGGGTAAAGCACCCGGTGTACGGCAAATACATTACTCGGTCATCAAAGATCCACGCACATGATGAAAGTAATCAGTGTGGTATCGGGGATACGGTTACTGTTGCCGAATCCCGTCCAATTTCCAAAAGCAAGACCTGGAAGTTGTTGGAAGTTGTAGAGAGCGCCGTCCAGGTCTGATACAGGTCGTGGCAGAGAGTTAGCGGCCCCGCCGCAAGTTGGAGTAAGAGATGATTCAGACACAGTCATATTTGGATGTTGCCGACAACAGTGGTGCTCGTCGTGTGATGTGTATCAAGGTATTGGGTGGTTCCAAGCGGCGCTATGCCAGAGTGGGCGACCTGATCAAGGTGACGGTTAAGGAAGCGATTCCTCGCGGAAAAGTGAAAAAGGGGCAGGTGATGACTGCTGTGGTTGTTCGAACCAGGAAAGGTGTACGTCGCCCAGATGGTTCACTCAGATCGGAAG
>CBDTVJ010000215.1:0-6853 GCA_965363655.1 uncultured Halieaceae bacterium
CCGTGGCGACGGGAGATCGATCAACAGCCGTGGCCGAGCAGCCCGGGGAAGGTGATGCCTATCGCGCTGCCTACGCTCTGGTGCAGGGACGGCAATTCGAGCAGGCGGTGGCTGCCTTCCGCAAGTTCCTACAGAATTACCCCGATGGCAAATACGCCCCTAACGCCCATTACTGGCTCGGGGAGCTATACTTGGTAATGGACCCACCAGACCTGGAAGCCTCCAGGCAGGCATTTGCTTTGCTGGTGAGCCAGTACCCGGACAACAGCAAGGCAGCGGACGCTCTGTATAAGCTGGGGAAAGTGCAGTTCATGAAGGGTAACCGTGAAAAAGCGCGGCAATACATGGACCTGGTGATTAGCCAGTACAGCTCCAGTAACAGTGCCGTGGTTAAATTGGCCAGGGACTTCATCGCAGAGAACTACTGAGCTGCGGCCCGGTTATGAACTCCCTCACTCACAGCGACGATGCCCTACCCGATAAGGCGGGGCACGCGGTGCGCATCTCAGAAATTTTTTACTCCCTGCAAGGAGAAGCGCGCACAGTGGGCTTGCCCACGGTTTTTGTGCGCCTCACCGGCTGTCCACTGCGCTGTGTCTACTGCGATACGGAGTACGCCTTTAGCGGCGGTGAAATGCAGGGCATGGCGGAGATAGTGGAGCAGGTTGCGGCCTACTCACCCGGCTATGTCACGGTCACGGGTGGTGAGCCCCTGGCACAGCCCAATTGCCTGCCTCTGCTGGCTACCCTGTGTGATGCCGGGTATGAGGTCTCCCTGGAAACGGGTGGCGCCATGAGCCTGGCGGGGGTGGACCCACGGGTGGTAACAGTGCTGGACCTGAAAACACCCGCTTCTGGTGAAGTGCAGCGCAACGATTACAGCAACATTCCGCGGTTGCGGCCTCACGACCAGGTGAAGTTCGTCATTTGTGATCGCCAGGACTATGAGTGGGCCCGCTTCAAGCTGGATGAATACCAGTTAAGTGAGAGGGTTGCCGATGTGCTGTTTTCCCCCAGCCATGGGCAGGTAGCCGGGCGCGAACTGGCAGAGTGGATACTGGCGGATAACTTGCCCGTCAGGCTGCAGCTGCAGTTGCACAAGCTGCTGTGGAACGACGAGCCGGGTCATTGAGCAGTATGCAGAAACCGCGACGCGCAGTCATTCTGGTATCCGGTGGCCTGGACTCCACCACGGTGCTGGCCATGGCCATGGCCCAGGGCTACGACTGCTATACCCTGAGTTTCGATTACGGCCAGCGACACAGGGCCGAGCTGCTGGCGGCCGAGCGGGTATCCTCAGTGTTGGGGGACGTGGAGCACAAGGTGGTGCACCTCAATCTCGACAGTATCGGTGGCTCTGCACTGACCGATACCTCCATCGCCGTGCCCGAGGAGGAAACCGAGGGCATTCCCGTGACTTATGTACCGGCCCGCAATACCGTATTTCTGGCCATCGCGCTGGGATGGGCTGAAGTGCTGGAGGCTCACGATATTTTCATCGGCGTTAACGCAGTGGATTATTCCGGCTACCCCGATTGCAGGCCGGAGTATATAGCCGCCTTTGAGACCATGGCCAACCTGGCTACCAGGGCCGGTGTCGAGGGCCAGGCGATCACTATCCATACACCGCTAATGAAGCAGGGCAAGGGAGAGATTATCGGGGCCGGGGTGGCACTGGGGGTGGATTATTCCCTGACGGTGTCCTGTTACCAGGCCGATGAAGACGGTCTGGCCTGTGGTAAGTGTGACAGTTGCCGCCTGCGCCGCCAGGGCTTCATCGATGCCGGTATGGACGACCCTACGCGCTACCTCCCGGCTGCCACGGGGCTATGATTTTGCCAAAATACCCCTTGAGTTTTTATTCCAGATCCGTACTATACCCAGCTTCTTCCGGGGCCGTTAGCTCAGTTGGTAGAGCAGTTGGCTTTTAACCAATTGGTCGCTGGTTCGAATCCAGCACGGCCCACCATCTAAACAAGAAATGCCACCCTCGCGGTGGCATTTCTTGTTTAGCATGATGCGGTTCGTCTGGTTCAACCACCGTTCGAAAAACTCGCCTTATAGGCGAATTTGACTCGGAGTCGCGCACGACCCGCAGCGCAGCGAAGGCGCCCCGCAGGGGTCACAATAGCGGAACGCCGCCCGGCCCAAAGCCTGTTGTGATCAATCCAGCATGGCCGAGCCGCCAGGCTCGCAGGGACCCCCTAGCTCATCCGGTTCTAAGTCATCAATCCAGCAGGATAAATAGGGACAGATTTATTTTTGGTTAACCTATTGTACCTGTTGGGTTTTTGCTTCAAATAAACCTGTCCCCTTAACCCCTATTCTTCCTGGAATTCATGCCGATAGCCTTCGGTAATATATATCGGTAACCGCAAACCCAGAGGTAGCTGCACCATCAGCCGCGCCTGAATGTTGTCGCGCCATGAAGTTTTTTCCCCGCTGAAGAAACTTAAGAACTCCTCGGATGCGATACCCGCCAACTCAGAAAAATCCAGTTGTAACTTCAGCTCCACGGGAACGTTGACGGCTGTGTTGGGCGCAACATAGGGAATATTCAAACCCGCTTCGCCTAAATAGCGTCCATCGAGATTGAGCAGCAAGATGGCATTGTCCACTTCCAGCCCCAGTGATTCATGGCGATTGAAGATCCGCATATCAAACCGCAGGCCTGGTGGATTACCCCTGGCTCCCTGTTGGTAATCCATTGTCATCCATTGAATGTCGTATTCCGCCGATTTTAGCGGCACCTTGTTGAACAGTACGCCAATCACCGAACCATAAAGCAGTAATAACAGAAACATGAAGCTCAACTGGGTCCCATAGAAAACCTTATGCCCGAAAAATCCCTGGCGATTGGTATCCGCAATGATGTGCTGTTGTACTGAGTGGAGTGCCAGCCAGGTTCCCATGGGCAGGGCAAATACGCAGACAATGCAGTTGAGTACAATAATGGCTACTAACGCCACGGCCAGAACAAGGTCGTTCTGCTGGTTATAAACCAGATCACCAAGAAATAGCTCCAGCGCAAATATTGGCGAGCAAAAAATCATACCAAAGAGCAGCAGCTGTGCCGGCTGATGGCGCAATGCCCTGAGCACATAGAGGCAATTCATATTGCGACGAAAATAGGTTGGCGACAGTAAATCCAGGATAAAGAACAGCGTGAGCAGGGAAAATGCCAACTCGTCGATATACCCAAACAGAGGTTGACCAATAAAATAGGCTAGCAAATAGGTGGCGCTATATACGTTAAAAGCGATCATTATCAGGCCGGCTTCCAGCCACAGTTCCTGCCTCAGGCCCGGGCCGTTGACAGCCTGACCTGTAAGCCGCGTTTCCGCCAGGATGGAAATTCGATCCCTGAAGGGAAAGAAGAACAATGAGATAGCCGAGAAGCAAACAATCGCCACCGTCTGAAAAAGCAGTACGCCGCCTATCTGATGGAATAACGCATTGTTGGCCATGTGAAATGACGCCAACCAATCACTGGGAAGAAACATGCCGGCCACCGTATCGAGGACCTCGTCCCTGAACGGCACCAGGATCAGGCCCAGCGCGGAAAGTACGATACTACTCACAATACAAAGGCGTACGCAGGCAGGCCAGGTGGCGCGATAAACATGGCTCAGTGAGCTGAGGAACTCCATACTTGTGTTCCAATTAAGGGTGAGCTGGTAGCTAAGAGCTCAGACTCCTTGCTCTCACAGGGTCATTCTGTCCTGTACACGGAGAATTCGCAATCTGCGAGATGATTCGACCGGTAAGCCTTGCCACCCCCTACCTCAAACCATCACACAAGCCGATGTACTCCGCGAAATGTCTGTATTGCCCCTGCGGGTTCCACCAGCCAGGCAGTGGAACTCGCGCTTCACGAAATGATCGAATGGCTCCAGGTAACAGTTCGACCAGAATTACGAGGTGGGATTACCTATCGTCAGTCCGAGAGGACGGCAGGCAGGCAGCCAGTGTTAATGGCCACCCTGGAATCACTGACGGCTCTAGTAATGGTCAAGTACCTTCGCCTTGATGGAGCTGGAAAGCCTTCCCCACAATAAGTACTGAAAACTGGGCAAAACTAATGAAAACAAGGGTAAAACCCTATTGAAACTGGCAGAAGTGTGGGGAACGCTCGCGAGAAAAACTGATTATAAACAACGTGTTATGAGCACTAGAGCAGTTGGCTTTTAACCAATTGGTCGCTGGTTCGACAAAACGCGCCAGCGTTTTGAAACGAGGCGCGAGGGGGGCGCCTAGCCCGACGAAGCCCGAAGGGTCGCTGCAGCGGAACACCGCCAAGGCGAAGCATCTTGATGATACACGCGACTAAATGACAGAAAAAACGGGAGATGTCGCTCAAAGACAGAGTATGACACGACCCGTATTGTGCTCAACATAGGAATTCGCACGGCACAGCCTTTCGACTTCGTGCAAAACGCCTTGATCTCCTTGCGCACGTCGACCAGGGAATAATCTGCACTGTCCCGGCGAATACAGCGCGAACAGAGAGCCAATTAGCCCGGGGTTTTTCATGCTGATGGCTTATCTGATAACCGGATTAGCATTTATTGCCCGCTGGTCGACTGAATATTTGTCTTAACGTGAGCGGAATTTCTCAGTCAGGTGACCTGTTGGTCTCCACGTAGATCCGAATATTTTTACGTCTTCATAGTCCTCAATACAGATTCGAAATAAGGTATGGTTTTCTTCAATCCCTCTGCAAGAGATATCCTCGGTTCCCAGTCGAGCTCTGCTCTTGCAAGCGTGATGTCGGGACAGCGCTGCTTGGGATCGTCGGCGGGAAGCGGTTTGTAAACCAGATTGGACTTCGACCCGATTTGCTTGATGATCAGTTCTGCCAATTCCCTGACAGTGACCTCGTCTGGATTGCCTATGTTGATCGGACCGGTGAAATCGTCGGGGGTGTCCATCAGTCGCACGGAGGCCTCTATCAGGTCATCCACATAGCAGAAAGAGCGCGTCTGGCTGCCATCGCCGTAGATGGTAATCGGTTCGTTCTGCAGGGCCTGCATAATAAAATTAGACACCACACGGCCATCGTTTGGATGCATGTGAGACCCGTATGTGTTGAATATGCGGGCTACCTTGATGCGGAGTCTATGCTGGCGGTGGTAGTCGAAAAACAGCGTCTCTGCGCAACGTTTGCCCTCGTCGTAACACGATCTTATTCCCCTGGGATTGACGCGGCCCCAATAGGACTCTGGCTGTGGGTGGATCTCCGGATCACCATAGACCTCACTGGTGGATGCCTGGAAGATCTTGGCGTTGACGCGTTTTGCCAGTCCCAGCATATTGATCGCCCCATGGACACTGGTCTTGGTGGTCTGTACCGGGTCAAACTGGTAATGGATGGGCGATGCCGGACAGGCCAGGTTGTAGATCTCGTCCACCTCCACGTATAGGGGATAGGTAATGTCATGACGCATGAGCTCGAAATTATGGTTATCGAGCAACGACCCAATATTGTCCCTTGTCCCCGTGAAGAAGTTGTCCACACAGAGCACTTCATGACCTTCGTGCAGCAACCGGTTACAGAGGTGGGTGCCCAGAAAGCCAGCGCCGCCCGTTACGAGAATGCGTTTTCTTTGGAATTTTGTCATAGTTGATTGAGTATCCTGAATTAGTGTCTGAACCTCAGACTGTTATAAGGACCCAAGACTGCTTGCTGGAGTTTATCAATTACACTTTTGCAAACCCTGCTCCCGTCTAACTCCTTAAGCCGCTTCACACCCAAAGCACTAATGCCGCCGAACCTGGACTTCTTACCTGAGAATATTCGCATGTGGATCGCAACATCCTATACGAATCATAGTAAAAGAAACCCTGTTGATAGCAAGGAACGGAGCAAATGCCAAGTCTGATGCATTCAAGCTAACAGTCTAATGGTCGGGATAAGAGTACAGGCCCATCAAGACGTTCCCGTTTGCGCGGTCATTAGACTATACTTTTCACCAAGCGACTTCGGGCGGTGATGCGCAACTATAAACTTTAGCCGTGATGCACTTTGCGTCTATGCGTATGTCGGCGAGTCGGTGGAGGATCTGGCAAAGTACTACCATAACAACGTCACCGGCACCCTGACACTGCTCCACGCCATGCGCGCGGAGGGCATCGATAAACTTGTCTTCTCGAGCACTTGCGCCACCTATGGCAAGCCTTTGCACACGCCAATCCGCGAGGATCACCCGCGGGTCCCGATCAACCCCTACGGCTGGACCAAGCTGATGATCGAGCGTGTGATGCAGGATTATGCGATGGCCTACCGCCTGCGCGGTGTGGCACTGCGGTATTTCAATGCTGCCGGTGCCGGTGCCGATGTCGACGCCGAGACCGGCGAGGACCATGATTCAGAGTCTCTCCTCATCCCGCTCGTACTGCAGGCGGCAGCAGGGCGCCGCCGGGACATCACAATCTTCGGCAACGGTAACGGATTCTCGGTAGAGGAAGTTATTTCCACCGCAGAGCAGGTTGTCGGGAAGCGCATACGGCAGCGCATCGCGCCGCCCTGGTGATCCGCCATGCCTGGTGGGCGACGCCGGACGCGCGCACGAATTACTCAGCTGGCAGCCACAATACACCGACCTCGAAACCATCCTGCGCACGGCATGGGAATGGGAAAAAAGCCACCATCGCTGAAGCCGGACAAGCTGGTACCTCCTGATGTGCCGGGGCTTAGCGTTGACCCTGATGATTCACATAGAAGTCTCGGTTCTTAAGCTCAACTGAACGATCTGCGATCTCCACAATGTTTTCAGAGTGTGCAACAGCGATGATAGTCACGCGGCCTCTCAATGATTCGAGTACGCTTCGTATTTGTTCAGCTGATTCGGGA
>CBDTVJ010000216.1:0-6842 GCA_965363655.1 uncultured Halieaceae bacterium
ATAGCTTCATTCAAATCAACCACAGCAATTTTACCCTCTGCCCAACCAAGAGTGGACACCGAAAGAGCAAGTACAGCAATAGCGACTTTTAATAATCTAGACACAGTTTTCTCCATATTAATTAACAACAAAATCAGAATCCACGTCCCAGTGTAAACTGGAACACTTCCTCCTCATCAAACTCACCCGAGTTGAGAGGCTTGGCCAGACTGAATGTCATGGGGCCAAATCCGGTAATCCAGGTCACGCCAACACCAACGGAATAACGCATTTCATTCAGGTCAATGTCAAAGCAATTCTGTTGACTTGACCGGCAGTTGGTATCAAAAACATTACCCGCATCGAGGAAAAACGCAGAGCGCAGCTTGCTTCTATCCTTGATAAAGGGCATCGGGAAAATCACCTCGGCTCCGCCTTCTACCAGCACGTTGCCACCAAAGGGGTCATTATCGTTATCCACCTGCCGATCGTCCAGGCTACCGTCGACGGCGATGTAACCAAATTCGCTTCCATCAGGGCCCCCTACCTCGGTGGGATTGCCATTTTCGTCTATCGCAGTAACCGGCTGGCTTATCGTATATTCCCGAGCAGACGTACTGCGCGGCCCCAGAGTATTACTTTCATAACCACGGACGGAGCCAAAACCCCCGCCAAAGAAGTTTTGATAGAACGGCAATTCGGTGGTGTCGCCGTAGCCATCACCATAGCCCAACTCGGTACGCACTCGCAGTGTCCACGTCTCCAAAAAGGGAACGGGATAGAAAATTTCGCCACGATAGGTAACTTTGTAAAACTCCAGGTCAGAAGCCGGCATGGAAACCTCCAGGGCCACTGATTGGGAAGCTCCTCGAGTGGCCATACGCCCCCGGTTCAGGGTGGATTGGGTCCAGCTGGTGGTAATCGTCCAGTTGAGGAATTCATTGCCATTTTCGTCCAGGAACCCGGGCTCATCAGCTATATTCAGGTAACTTTCAGGCAAACCGCCTGCACCTATAGGCTGCACAGACAACAGTTCCTCCACACTGGAGTATGTACCGTTACTCTGTCGCGTACTCTCGTACCAGTCATCCACGTCGTCGATCAGGCGCGGGCTGGCCTCAATCTCCTGTACCGCAAAACGCCCTGTATTGATTTCGGTATTGGAGACCCCAAAGCTGAAGCCCAGGCGCTCGGTTTCCTTGATCGGGTAACCAAAGTTTATCGCCGCACCCAGGGTATTGGTGCTGTAATTCGAGATATTAACCTCTTCCAGGTCGGTGGAGCGGTAGAAGATATTGAAGCCACGACTTACCCCGTCTTCCGTGTAGTAGGGGTTGGTGTAGCTGAAGTTATAAACGTCCTGGTAGCGGGATGAGTTCAGGCCGATACCAATACGTTTGCCGGTTCCCATGAAGTTGTCCTGCTGCAAATTCACACCCAGGATCAAACCCGCGTCCTGGGCGAAACCGAAGCTGGCACCGATACTACCGGAGGACTGCTCCACGACGGCGTATTCCACGTCAATAAGGTCATCATGGCCCGCTACTTCAGGCGTCTCAACAGTCGCCGAACTGAAGTAGCCCAAGCGCTGCAAACGCACCCTGGATTGCTCGATAGCCGCAGCGGAAGCTGGCGCACTTTCCATCTGGCGCATTTCGCGGCGCAGCACATCGTCAGCGGTTTTCATGTTGCCCTTGAAACTGATGCGCCGCACATAGGTACGTTTACCCGGGTCGACAAAAAACTTCATGGCCACGGTATTGTTTTCCTGGTCTATCTCAGGAATACCGGTCACCTTGGCAAAGCTATAACCCTCGTTACCCAACCTTCTGGTCAGGTAATCCTCCGTGGAGGTCACCATCTGCTGCGAGAAAGTCTGGCCTTCGGTCACCAGCAGGAAGCGCTGCAAATCAGTTTCAGGCAGCACCAGGTCACCCGACAGGCCCACTGAGCTCACAGTAAACTTCTCGCCCTCCGTAACATTGGCGGTGATATAAACCTCTTTCTTGTTCGGGGACACGGAGACCTGGGTGGAATCGATGCTAAATTGCAGGTATCCCCTGTCCATGTAATAGGACGTCAGGGTCTCCAGGTCGCCTGTCAGTTTTTCCCTGGAGTATTTATCGTCATTGGTAAAGAAGGACAGCCAGCCGGTAGTGTGCAATTCGAACAGGTCGCTCAGATCATCATCGTCGTAGATCTCGTTGCCTACCACGTTGATATGTTTGATGGCGGCGACGTTACCCTCATCAACTTCTATATTGACGGTTACCCGGTTACGCGGCTCGGGAATCACTTCAGTTTCGATATTGGCGTCGTACCTGCCCTGCTGCACATACTGGCGCTGCAGCTCCAACTGCATGCCCTCCAGGGTAGAACGCTGGAAGACCTGCCCTACCGCCAGACCGGCACCCTTCAAACCATCGAGCAGGGCCTCGGTTTCAATGGCCTTGTTACCCTCGATATTGATCTCACTGATACTGGGGCGCTCAGTCACAATAACAACGAGCACATTACCGTCCCGGCCCACCTGGATATCATCGAAGTTTCCCGTGCGGAACAAACTGCGCGATGCCGCCCGCACAACACGCTCATCCATCACGTCCCCCACCGCAACAGGCAGTGCGGCAAACACACTGCCGGCGGATATGCGCTGCAAACCCTCCACCCTGATATCAGAAATAATGAATGTCTGGGCGAACGCCAGCGGCGCCACCAGAAGCATTACCAAGGCCAGTAATTTGGATATACGTCTAATCAAAACTCACTCAACCAATGGAGACAATCCGGAAGCAATTTATCTGTATTAACAATTGTGGTCACCGTGATCACTACAGGCGCGTGAAATCGTTATACAGGGCCAACATCATTATCCCGAGTACCATAAACAGGCCCAACTGATAACCTAAGGCCTGTATTTTCTCAGGTACCGGGCGCCCCGCCAATAGCTCCAGGGTATAAAACAGCAGGTGCCCGCCATCGAGCACGGGTATTGGGAGCAGGTTCAGAACCCCCAGGCTGACGCTCAGTAAAGCCAGGAAGCCAATATAGGACTCCAATCCGGATTTAGCCGAAGCGGTCGCCACTTTAGCAATGGTAATAGGACCACTCAAGTTTTTTGGAGAGATTAAGCCCTGCAACATCTTCTTGATGGACTTGAGGGTAAACAGTGACAGCTCGCCGGTGCGCACGAAGCTCGCTCCCAGCGCCTCCAGCGGCCCCCGGGGAAAACGCCTTATCAGTTCCGGCGGCATCTCGGGCATGGCTACCGCCACTCCGACCCGCCCAAATACTTCATCGCCTTCGTCGGTGACACTGTCAGGCACAATCGTCGCCCGTAACAGTTCATTGCCACGCTCGTATTCGAGGTCGATCGGCTGCCCCGGGCGTGCGCGAACATACTTCACCCAGTCCATCCACAGGTTCATAGGCACGCCATCGGCACTCAGAACCTTGTCTCCCGGCGCCATACCAATAGCGGCGGCCGGACTGTCGGCCACCACTTCATCCACCACCGGCGGCACCTCAGGCGAGTAAAGGGTAATCCCCAAGCCACCATAGAGATCCGGCTGCTCCTGTTGCGACAACCAGCGCTCAATGGCCGCCTCAGACTCATAAACCATGTCTGAATCCGGGTATTTGACCGCGAATGCGATACTGCCGGTATCGCCGATACGATCCAGCAGGCGAAAGCTGAGCGCCTGCCAGGTTGGGGTCTCTTCCCCATCAATCGCTATAATCTCCTGCCCTACCTCCAGGCCAGCCACATCGGCCACAGAGCCCTCCTCTACGGCCTCTATAATGGGAATGTAACCGGATTCACCACCCATATATAAAAACCAGTACGCCAGTACCGCGAGGGCGAGATTTGCCAGGGGGCCGGCGCTGACCACCGCAATGCGCTGCAATACGGGCTTGCGATTAAAGGCTCGATGCAACTGGGCAGCAGGCACTTCTCCTTCGCGTTCGTCCAGCATTTTGACATAGCCACCCAGGGGGATGGCTGCAACGCTGTACTCGGTACCCTGGCGGTCGCGCCAGGTAAAGAGCGCCTTGCCAAAACCGATGGAGAAGCGCAGCACCTGCACCCCGCAGCGGCGGGCCACCCAAAAATGGCCATACTCGTGCACCCCCACCAAAACAGCGAGGGTGCCCAGGGTCAAGACGATGGTATAAAGAAGATCCATTAAACTTGCTTCACTGCACTAAACTCGCTGTACGGCGGTAGGGGAATATCGAATATCAGCCAAAAAAGCGACGGCCACTTCCCTGGCTTCAGCGTCTGCACTTTCGACCACAGACAAGGCACTGGGTTCAATGACCGCTACCTGCTCCAGGGCGCGCTCTATCACCAGCGGAATATCAGTGAACCGGATCTGGTTGCCAAGGAAAGCGTCTACCGCCACTTCATTGGCAGCATTACAAACGGCCATGGCTGTACCGCCAGCCGCGACCGCCTCCCGCGCCAGGCGTAGGCAGGGAAAACGCGACTCATCCGGAGCCTCAAAATCCAGGCGGGCTGTGGCCACCAGGTCCAGGGGGGCCACCCCGGAATCCAGCCGCTCGGGCCAACCCAGGCCATAGGCTATCGGCGTGCGCATATCCGGGTTGCCCAACTGCGCCAACACCGAGCCATCCGGGTACTGCACCATTGAATGAATTATGCTTTGGGGGTGAACCACAACGTCCACTCGATCGGGCGTCAGGTCAAAAATCCAACAGGCCTCGATAAATTCCAGCCCCTTGTTCATCAGGCTCGCTGAGTCCACAGAGATCTTGCGACCCATAGACCAGTTCGGGTGCGCGCAGGCCTCGTCCGGAGTGGCGTTTCTCATTTGCTCCATGCTCCAGGTGCGAAAGGGCCCCCCGGAAGCCGTCAACAACACCTTGCTGACCTCCCTGGTGGCAGGTATGCCCTGGATATCGACTGGCATACACTGGAAAATCGCGTTGTGCTCACTGTCGATTGGGAGCAAACACGCGCCGGCCTCACGCACCGCCTGCATCAGCAGGTGCCCTCCCATAACCAGGGACTCTTTATTAGCCAACAACAGGGTCTTTCCCGCCCGCGCCGCAGCGAGGGTAGAAGGCAGGCCAGCGGCGCCAACAATGGCTGCCATAACCACATCCACTTCGGGGGCAGTAACAATATCGTACAGGCCGTCTTCACCACTCAAAACCTCGGTGCCCGCTTCTGTTGGCAGGCGCTCGCGCAGCAAGGTAGCGGCAGCCTCGTCCATCATGACCGCATAGCGAGGCGAAAAGGCCAGGCACTGCTCCAACATGGAATCTACCGAAGAATTGGCCGCCAGGGCGTATATCGCAAAGCGCTCGGGATGGCGGGCGACCACATCCAGGGTACTGACCCCAATGGAGCCCGTAGAACCCAGCACGCTAACCCATCGGCGGCTATTCTCCAAGGCTACCAGCCCACCAACAACAATCCAAGTGCGAATACCGGCGACGCACTACACAGGCTGTCCAGGCGATCCAGCACCCCGCCGTGTCCAGGCAACAGGCTACCACTATCCTTTAGCCCGCTCTCACGCTTGACCATGCTTACCGTCAGGTCACCCACCACAGACGCGAGGGCCGTAGTAAGGGTTACAGCGAGCACTGAAAGAATACCGATATGCGCCGCATGGTCCGGGAGCATATACCACAGCAACACAGCAAGCAGTCCACACAGCGCGACACCGCCCCAGAACCCCTCCCATGTCTTGGCCGGGCTGACCACCGCCGCCAGTTTATGCCTGCCAAACTGCCTGCCTGAAAAATATGCGCCAATGTCTGCTGCAGCCACGATCACCACCATTACCACCAGCAGGCCTCCCCCACGGGGGAAACTGAGCAGGTAGATGGCCGACATCCAGGCCGGCACCAGGATCAGTAAGCCCATGAGACTACGCATGGCAGTGGTACGCCACAGCACTGCGCTACCGGGATACCCCCTGATCCATAGCAGGGCGAAGGACCACCAGAGGCAGGCGAGACCAAGGAAAGGCTGCACTTGTTCCCGTGATGGCTGACTACCAAGCCCGCAATAGATATAAACCGCCGCCAGCGCCAGCACCACGACCGCCACGTAGAGCGAGCGCGCTGGCAAGGCATTCCATCCAGCAAGGCGCGACCATTCCCAAGCGCCCATGCCGATGAGGATACCAAACAAAATCGCCAAAACATTCACCGGCAGGAAAACGATGGCGGCCAGAAACAGGCCCGCCATAATCAAAGCTGTCACTATGCGCTGCTTAAGCATCTGCATTCCCACCTGCGGCCAGACCATCCGGCTCCCTGAGGCCGAAGCGACGTTCTCGCTGGCTGAAATCAGCCAAGGCACGGGCAAATTCCAACTCCCCGAAGTCGGGCCAGAGTGTCTCAGTAAAGTACAGTTCACTATAGGCGAAATGCCATAACATGAAGTTGCTGATACGGGCATCGCCGCCGGTGCGGATGCACAGATCCGGGCGTGGCAAATCGCTGATTGAAATATTCTGGTCGATCAGCTCCGGGGTGATGTCCTGGGGCTCCAATCTACCCTCTTTCACTTGCTGCGCCAGGCACTGGGCCGCCCGTGCGATATCCCACTGGCCACCGTAATCCACTGCTATCACCATGGTCGCGCCAATATTATCCCTGGTAAGATCCTCAGACTGCTGCATCAGGCGCTGCTGACGCTTGCTGAAGCGACCACGCTCGCCTATAAACCTTAATCGAATACCGTCCTTGTGCAGTTCCCGGACTTCGTTACGCAGGTAGCGCGACAGCAGGGCTAACAAGGCTCGGACTTCCGCGATAGGACGCCCCCAGTTCTCACTGCTGAAGGCAAACAATGTCAGGACTTCCACCCCGTTGCGCTGGCA
>CBDTVJ010000217.1:0-6816 GCA_965363655.1 uncultured Halieaceae bacterium
CAAGGTTCACCCAGAGCCTGTTTTGTAACAGGTATACCGGCCTCGGAATTCGTAATAGGTATACCGTCCCCTTAACTCGTACTCTCTGGACGTTAGAATTTATTGTTTTCAATCAGTGTCTGCAGGAACCGGAGGGAGGGACACACGCTTTTGTTGTTGCACACCCGGCATCCTTACCAGAGGATCTCAACGGACACACGCTTTCGCCCACTTTAGTCTCAACTTTATTCGGGCCACTTAAATAGGCAAGACCATCCGACCGTAAAGGCAGGAACTGACATAGGTTCAGGTATCGATCTCAGAAATCGACAATTAGTGTGTGTCCCCGTGAACTTGTCGCCTGTCTGGGCGTGCGCCAGAGCCTGATTTTCGCGGCCGTAATAACGGTGCTTGAAGTCGGGACTCTGATAGTGATCACCGTGGCTGGTAGTCCCTTGTTGGCGGACGCACATTTGCTGCTTAAGATCGTGACGCCGCCAACGGATAGCGTGGCCTGGGCAGCGGTTTTCTCCGCGAGCATCATCGCCTTCTTTGCCTTCATTGGCTTTGAAGATCTGGAAAACATGGCTGAGGAGACAATAGACCCTCAGAAGGTAATGCCCAAGGCTATTCTCCTCACTCTACTGATCACGGTGGTCTTATACGCAATTATTTCTACGGTTGCTATTGCATTGCCCGACCGTGAGGCTTTAACCAGCAGCAGTGCGCCGCTAGCGGTGCTTTTCGAGGCGGTCACCGGGCTGAGCGGAAAACCGATTGCAGCTATGGCCGCAATTGCGATGGTCAACGGCATTCTGATACAGATTGTTATGGCCAGCCGTGTGGTCTATGGCATGGCGCGGGAAGGTTTGATACCCGCAGGGCTGGGCAAGATTGATGAGCGCCGCCGCACCCCTGTGCGCGCCATTGCGCTGGTCACCCTGCTGATTGCGGCACTCGCCCTGGCCCTGCCTCTTGTTCATCTGGCACAAGCAACCAGTGTCGTGACGCTGGCAGTGTTCGCCTCAGTGAACCTGGCTTTATGGCTTATAGGCCGCAGACAAGAGGCGGCCCCGATCTTAAGACGTTGGCGTTATTGGGGTCTGGTTGGTGCGCTTATGTCGTCGGGCCTGCTCATCACCGAGGCCTGGCGTGTGCTCATATGATTCGATCCTGACTAGAATGCCAGTTTAACTAATGCCATCAGTACGACTCCGCTAACAAAAGCGAGGAAGTGAGCCATATTCTCCTTCATATTTCCGTGCTTGTTGACCTCTGGAACCAGATCCACAGCGGCGATATAAATGAAGTTTCCAGCGGCAAACGGGATCAGAAAATTAATATCGAAATCAGAAGATACCATATAGGCGACTATTCCTCCGAGCAGAAATGTGGATGCTGAAACGATATTCAGCAACAACGCTTTTTGCTTATCCCAGCCACCATGCACCAAGACACTAAAGTCACCCACTTCCTGGGGTAGTTCGTGCGCGGCGGCTGCCAACCAGGCCATGATACCGACCCGGATATCAAGTAAAAATATTCCGCCGATAGCAAGACCACCGATAAAATTGTGTAGGCCGTCCCCCAGCAGAATGAGATAAGTGAGGGGCTGCCTGCATGGTGCTTTTGCACGATGGCAATGATGCCAGTGAAGTAGTTGCTCCAGGGCAAAGAACATGACAAATCCGGCAAGTATCCAGTAGTAGAAAGTGTCACGATTACCATATGCTGCAAGGCCGGCGGGAATCATGTGCAGGAAAGCGCCGCCCAATAGCGAACCAGCGGCAAAAGCCACCAAAGGCAACATCAGTTTGTCAAAGGTTGCTTTTCCAAGAAATAGTGTGAGGCCACCGCCGAGCGAAATAATGCCCATACCAATGCCACCAAGCACGATAAAAAATAGAGGATCAGTGCTCAATAGTGCTATCCGCCATATAGCTCATGTCGCCTACTAATCTGGCAAATCAATTTTGATTAATCCCGCTTATGTATTATTTTTAAGGCATTATCTGATTTTAATTCGACCGAGTATGCCTATCGAATTCGGCGTCCAGGGTTACTGGCCCAAAACTGATCGGGATGCTTTTCAGGGGAACGGCGGCATCATCGGTTCAGTGCCTTCGATATCCGCCTCGGGGTGATGCTTTCTAACCAATTCCTCGATTTCATCCACGCTGCTGCGCTTGACATCAACCATTACCAGGACTTCTCCCTCGTTGATAGCAGACTCAAATTTCTCCAACCGAGAATTGGGAAGTCCACTGCCAACCATACTAGACATCAAGCCGCCAACACCTGCACCGGCCGCGCCGATAGCGATTACCGCTCCGCCACCAACGACCAGGCCGGCAGGTGGAAAAGCCAGCGAGACCAGCCCGCAGACCAAACCGGTGATCGCGCCCAGAGTAAGGCCCTTCTCGATGGCGGGGATGAAGTCGCTTTTTTGAAACAATGATGCCTCTGGAAGCTCCTCCATCGGGGTGCCTTGTCTCGCGATGACATGAATGTGATGTTCTTCTATATGTGAAAGCAATAACTCATTCACAAGACCATGGGTTGTTGCGATGTCTGGCATTAAAAAATAGATGCGACGCATATTCATCTCCCTGGACAAATTTTTGAAATTTATGAATCAATTTGATTGACTATAAGTGCTGGCAATAACATGTGCATTGATACACGTCACTAGCGAAAGGATGTTCGTCTATTACGATTCAAAAACCTTCGTCATTAATTACTAATGTAAATGTGCCAGCTACTCGGTTTATCTTCATCAGAACCCATTCGATTGACATTTAGTTGGGAATCTTTCGCGATGCGCGGTTCTCAAGAAGGAGGCAATCCTGACGGTTGGGGCGTTGCCTACTTTGAAGGCAGGGATATCATGCTACTGCGTGAACCTACACCCGCGGCCGAAAGCCCGATGGCGAAATTTCTCAACAGTCACGCGCCTCGCAGTGATTTGATCATTTCACACATCCGACGTGCCACCCAGGGCGACCGAAACCTCGCAAACACGCAGCCGTTTCAACGGGTGCTCGGAGGTCACACTCATATTTTCGCGCATAACGGATTCGTACCTCCTTTCAAGCTGCCCAATACCTCTTCCTGGCTTTTGCCAAAGGGGGATACGGATTCCGAGCTTTTATTCTGCCACCTCCTCGGTTATCTGGAGCCACTCTGGAGCAGAGGCGTTATCCCAACTCTTGAAAAACGCTACGAGGTCGTAAAACGCTTTGCCCGGGAGATTCTGGAATACGGCGCATCAAATTTTTTATACAGTGATGGTATAAATCTATTTGCTCACGGGCATCGACGCACCATCCCGGGTGATGCTGTGAGTGACGAACCCGGCCTATACGTAAACCTGTCCCAATCGGAGAGGGGGTCAGATATGGCAATCCCTTGCCAAGGGATCCGTACCGAAGGCAGTTGTAGCTATCAGGCTTTAGTCACATCGCTGCCTCTGAACGATCACAAGTGGGTACCCGTAATGGCAGGAGAGATCGCTTGTTTCGAGCATGGTCAACGCATCAAATAAGCATCCTCATCAAACATGGGCACAGGATAATGCCAGACCTGAGCTATCTGCTCAGCATAGTCCTTCCAGCAAAAGGAATTTTCTCCCTGCAGATTCTGTTTCAGATTTTCCAGTGCATCCGGCTGCCCTACCACCGAGACTGGTAAGTACACGAGACTTTGCAGCAACTGCTGTCGGATACTCGCCGACAAACTGTGATCCGAATCAGCATGCTCGATAACATCACCATGCACCGTCACCAGGTCTACCTGCTGCCCGAGGTCGACAGTTTTTGCCGATGCCCTGAAATCAGCAAAGCTATGTCGCCAGGCTTTTTCCGCAGGCCAGTGATACGACATTGTTCCGCTTAATGGTTTGTAGACAGCGGTATAAACTGAACCGGAGGGAGGGACACACGCTTTATCATCTAATTTCATAGATCGAGATAGCATGATGTGCGGAAGCGGCTAACGGTCAAGTGTGGGATGTAAGGCCTGACCCCGTTTTATTTGTTTTTCGGAGAACTGAATCCCAGAGCCCCATGCTTATATTCGGTGGTATGGATATTTGAGCGCAGCTTATCCGCAGCATTCCATATAAATAGAATCCTGGTTAGGTAATAGGGCCAAGGGCTTCGACAAGTGCAAGAAGCTCATTCGTGATTTGAACCAGCTCTTTAAGCAATTGTGAGTCTACTTCCATTTCGCCCTCATACTCTGCAAGATTTCGCTGTTTGTGGCATTTATCGAGAACTCTCCATTGTGATTTTTCAATGCCTACAGTGTGTTCGAGGCATTGAAAAACGAGATAACGTTTATCGGTTCGATACCCATGCCATCGCATGGCCGCAAGAGCTAGTGAATGAGAAGCAATATAGGTCAGCGAAAACTGCCCTTCTTCTGATACTCCGACAACCTGGGCGTCATTCAAATGCCGTCTCGCCCTTTCGATCAATCCGTCGAACTCATCCTGATCTGGTGGTTCTTGATTAACGAGTCTTGTTTCAACTAACTTGTCCAAACGTTCCAATGTCATTTTCCTCTCCCTTAATCCATAATTTGGGTTGATCCATTACCCGTTTAAGAAACGAGTTTCCCTTTTTTAGTTTTACTCCAAGTTGATCCGTATCATAAATCGTCGGATTGATCGGCCTTCCTAGCAGCTCTTCCGCCTCAGACAATCTCTCCATTACCTCGGCATAAGCTAATTCATGCCCTGCTAACATTAAATCGATATCACTATCCGCTCCATCCTCAGCCTTTGCAACTGAGCCATAAACAAAAGCAATCTTCACCTTCTCATCGATTGGTTTCAGGGCCGTTTTGAGCACGGCTGTGATACCAAAGGTTTTGCGAACTATGGCGAGCAGCTCATGATAGATGGGACATTCTGAATTAGCTTGAAAGTGATGTTGATTGCCAATTTTGGTCAAGGTGAGAATACCCACCTTCACCATGCGATCGAGTTCCCGTTTTATAGTGTGCACACCCATTCCGGTTAACCTCAAAACTTGCTTCAAATAAAAGCTTTGATGCGGCCGGCCATATAAAATACTCAGCACTTGTTGTTGGGTCTCAGTAAAAAGTGCACTGCCAAGACCGCTGGATTGTTTCTTCGGATAGTTCATAATTTATGAACTATAGTACATAATTTATGAACTATCAATAATCGGGTATTAACACATCAACTGCCGGGGCACATAAGTACCCAAGGGTCGTATTTCGGGGGACAGTATAGAATGGTTTAACTTACAGGGAGGCAAGTTATGGCCAGGGAGCCACGCATTAAATAGATATACTGTCCCCGGAATTGGTGTTCCGGAGATGCTGTCATCTTCAGCCTTCAAACTACCAGTCAAACTGACCAGCGCTGCCTGGCTTGCTGCCAACGCTGCTCAATCAGTCGCCAGTTTCTCCGCTTCACGTGCCCGAATCCCTTCACCTCGAGCACCAGATTAAGATCCTGTGTTGCTGCTTTGCTGTCAACGGTTGCACCCTGATCGCCAATCGCCCTGACCATGGCCAGGCAGTCGGTCGCGAGCGCACGCTCATTCTTGCGCTCTTCACTAAAAGCAAAAACATCCAGCGGCCCGCCCCGCAGCCACTTCAGGGAACGAAGCAAGCGAAACACCGGCTCAATGGCCCAACCCGGCATTTTAAATTTCAAGGGCTGGCCGGTATCGGCATCACGCACACCGAAAATGGGTGGCGCCAGGTAATAGAACCGCCTGACCCGACCCGTAACCTTCGCACCCGCATCCGGTTGCGCCAACATCAAACGCGCCACTTCATATTCATCCTTATACGCCAGTGCCTTGAACAGCGAATTGGCAGCCACTCGCCGCAAGTTTTCGTTATCAATACGAGAAGTTGCTTCACGATAAACATCGGCAAGCGCCCGGTTTTGATAGTCGGTCAATTCCCGGTAATGACTATCGATCAGATCACTGACCGAGGGTTGCTCGAAGCCCGCTGTCAAATGCGGTGATGCCGCGGTGTGCACCCCGGCAGGATTCGCCACCAACCAGCGCCCCCAGGTAAAAGCCGCCAAATTCATCTCGATAGCCACAGCGTTGAGCCGGATGGCTTGCTGTATTGCTTCAACAGAGACTGGCAGCAACCCCTGTTGCGCAGCGAAACCCAGCAACATCATGTTTGCACCAATACCATCACCGACCAGGGCTTCAGCCAGATCACTGGTGGCCGCGGTGGTCACATGATGATCGGGCACCAGCGCGGTTAAACGCGACATCAACAAGTCACCCTGAGGACGCGCATTCGCATCCCTGGCAAAGTGCGGCAAAGGTTCAACCCGGGTATTGGCGACAACACGGGCTTGCTCTGCGTGCAGGGCCGTCAGGGTTTCATCACTGACGCCACCAAGCAGGTCACAGGCAATCAGCAGATCAGCTGCTCCCTGCCCGATTTTGCTCGGATGATGACGGATTTCCCGACTGCCAATAGTGAGGTTGCAGGCAACGGCTCCGTTCTTTTGACTCAGGCCGGTTTGATCCAGGCTGAGCGCATGTTTGCCCTCCAGCCGAGCAGCAACGGACAGCACCGCACCCACCGTAACAACACCGCTGCCACCAATGCCGGTCACCAGAATACGCGTGGGATCACCTGGGATCACTGGAGGTGTCGGCAAAACCTCCTCGGGGAGCGAGACCAGTGACTTGCTCTGCGGCTTCAGTGGGTCCTGGCCATCAACACCCTCGAGCATGACAAAACTGGGACAGAATCCGTTCTTGCAGGAAAAATCCTTGTTACAGCTGGTTTGATCTATCTCTCGTTTCGTACCATAAAGTGTATCCA
>CBDTVJ010000218.1:0-6763 GCA_965363655.1 uncultured Halieaceae bacterium
ATAGAAAGGCGGCCAATACAGCGACGCAACTATCTCGACCCACAACCTCAGGAACCTGAGAACCAGATATGGTTTCGGGCCTTGGGAGACCTGGGAGACGACCCTTGCAGGCACCAGACAATACTGGCGTTCATGTCGGACCATGCACTACTCGGTGCGGCTCTGCTACCACACCCCTACACGGGGATGAGTAAGCAGCTGCAGTGCGCCAGCCTCGATCACGCGCTGTGGTTTCACCGGCCCTTCAAGGCGGATGATTATCTGCTTTACGCCATGGACAGCCCCAGCAGCGCCGCCGCACGCGGCTTCAGCCGAGGTAGTTTCTATACACGCGATGGTGTACTGATAGCCTCCACCGCACAGGAATCACTGCTGCGCAAGGTCGATGACTAGTTAACCAGCGTTTCGATCTCGTCACCCAGGGCAAGCAGCTCAAGTTTATTATCGCTGTGCCGCAGCTGAGTAATAGAGCCATTGCCGGGCAGGAAGCAAAGAGTTTCAGGCCGCTGCAATACCTGACCCACCACTGCGTTGATCACCAGGAAATGTGTAAATACGACCAGGGGGCTATCCAGTTCCAACAAGCGCTGTAAAGAGGCACTTCGCCATTGGAGCAGGGCTTCACCCTGCTCATCCCACTGCTGCTGCATAAAGTTCTTGAGCCAGTCCTGACGTTCAGCCAGGGGAACCGGGGAAGGAATCTCGCGGAAAAAATCCTCCTGCCCGACTGTCTTGCCCGTTAATGCGGCCAGCGGTGCGGCAGTTTCGAGGGCTCGCGCCAACGGGCTACTAATTAGCCGGGTATCGTCGCCAATCCGACCGTACAGATATTCAGCGGCCGTTTCAGCCTGCTGCCGACCCAGCTCACTGAGTCCGGGGTCAGGCTCCTGCCCCCAACTGGCTGCGGCCTCACCGTGTCTTACCAGATAGATATCCATGGTTTTACAGTTCGACCAATCAGCGATAGGTGATCAGGTTTTCATCGCGCTGGGCACCCAGCACGCGCAGGAAGGAGCAGTCGTTAAAATAGGACAAGGAAACTTTGGAGCCACTGTAAAAAAGCTGGGTGACCGAACAATTAAAGATGGGCTCGTAAAACTGGTAGGTCTGTTCACCACCGAGCCCCAGCACCTGGGCCACCAGGGTGGCCAGTGTACCGCCGGAGGTAAAGACCGCCACGGTCTTACCGCCGCCCTGCTGCTGCATAACATCTGCCAGGGCCTGGCGTGCACCCTCGGAATAATCTGTCCAACTTTGCAGGCGCGGGTCATTGCATTGCGGGGACACCCAGTAATTGAAAACCGCGTCGATAACCTTCTGGTAGTCCTTGCTTGAACTCAAGCCCTTATCCACCAATGCCTGGACGGCAGGGTTGCGTTCCAGCACATGCGGCATCAGGTACTGCAGTTGTTCATCGTTCTGTATTTCGTTAAAACGTGGGTCAATCTGGTGAGATACCGGCACCGGCTGGCTGGCCAGCGCCAACTCGGCAGTCTCGCGCTGGCGGGAGAGATCACCACTATAGGCAGCATCCAGGTGAATGCCGCAGTCTCGAAAATACTGCCCGACCACCCTTGCCTGCTGCTGTCCCATCTCTGACAGCTGGTCGTAGTTCTCAGCACCAAACGATGCCTGACCGTGTCGTACCAGGTAAATGGTTGCCATCAGGCAGTCTCCGGCACCGCTATAGGCTCGCGGTTAAAACGCACTTCGCGGCGATAGGGAAAGAAATCTTCCACGTAGCCGCTGTGGATTTGCTCTTGCAGCCCTTGCCAGAAGGACGCCTCGTAGATATCGCTGTGCAATTTATCGAACACCTTGCGCGCGCGCTGGTTGCCGGAGAAGAACAGGGAAAACTCCTCAGGGAATATGTCATTGGGCCCCACGGTATACCAGGGTTTGCTCGCCATTTCTTCCTCTTCCGTACGCGGCTCGGGAATCTTGCGAAAATTACACTCGGTCAGCGGCATGATTTCATCGTAGTCGTAAAACACCACCCGGCCATGACGGGTAACCCCGAAATTCTTCAGTAGCATATCGCCCGGAAAAATATTGGCGGCGGCCAACTGCTTGATGGCATTGCCATATTCATCCATTACCGCTTCTACCTGCTGATCAGTGGCATTGCGCAGGTACAGGTTGAGCGGCGTCATGCGTCGCTCAACGTAAACATGCTTGAGGATGAGCGCTTTACCATGCTCCTCAATCATCGAAGGCGCCACCTTGCGCAGTTCTTCCATCAGCTCGTCAGAGAAACGCTCGCGGGCAAAGGCCAGGTTGTTGAATTCCTGCGTATCGGCCATCCGCCCGGCGCGATCCCAGCGTTTAACCAGTGCGTATTTCTCCTTCACCTGTTCACGTGTCATTTCCTTGGGAGGCGTGAACTTATCCTTGATAATCTTGAACACAAAATCGTAGGACGGCAGTGTGAACACAGTCATCACCATACCCTTGATGCCCGGCGCGATATCGAACTGATCATTGGTGCTTTGCATGTGTCGGAAGGCACAGCGGTGATAGTAGGTTTTGCCATGCTTGTTATAGCCCATGGCGCTGTAAATTTCGGAAATAGGCTTGGCCGGCATCAGTTGTTGCAGGAACAGGACGTACTGTGCGGGAATGCTGGCATCCACCAGAAAATAGGAGCGCGTAAAACTAAACACCACACTGACCTTGTCCGATCCAAATAAAATGGTATCGACATAAACACCGCCCGCCTCATTGTGCAGGATAGGCAGGACAAACGGCATGGACTTGCCACCGGACAGGATGCGGCCAACGACGTAGGCACCCTTGTTGCGGTAAAAGTGATGCTCCAGAACCTGGAATTCAACGTCATCCTCATTGAGATCGAAACGGGGCGCCAGATAATCGAGCATGGCATGCCGAATATTCTCGATATCCCGAGCCTTGTTTTCATAAGGAATGGCAAAAGCGTAATCGGTAAGCAGCGTATCCAGCAACCCCGTCATTTCACCGTCCAGTTGGTAGGTGCGGTAAACCTTGCTCACATCCGTAGGCGGCATATCCCCCAGCGGGGAAAAGACAAAAGCGTACTCGTCGCGAATACGGCGGTGCTTGAACACCGCGCAATAGACTGAGTTAAAAAACGTTTCGGCGATCTCGAAATTATTGTGGCCGACAATCAAATCCGAGTAGGTAGCGCGCGCGTCGCGCCAGAAATCCAGATCGCGCAGTTGTTCGCCCGCGATTAACTCTACATACTCAAGTACGATATTGGTTTTGACTTTATAGAGGTCAATGCGCTGGATGCCAGCGTGGCGAATACCGTGCCAATCCGCATTCTCAAAACGCGACTTGACGGCCAGCGTAATGTTCTGGAAATCGGCAAAGTATGACTCGAAGCCATTGAGTATGGTGCGCGCAAAGCGCTCTCGCGTTTCCACCTGAACAGCGGACCTCTCTATCTTTGAAAAAGCACTCGCAGGATAACAGAAAGGCCCGGCAAGTTGCGCGGGCAGAGCGCTACCCGCGTCGCGCTTTACAACATTTCTTTGGCTAACAGCTCCATCACGGCAGGATCTGGGCCGCCCAACAGCATGGTGCCCACTTCGCCGCGCTTGCCAGCTTCCTTCCAGGGAGCGAGGCGCTCAACAATCCGGTCCAGTGGACCCACCAGTGACACGGCATCCAGCAATTCGTTGGGAACCAGGGCCTCGGCTTCAGCCTTCTTACCACTGAGGTACAAGTCCTGAATGCGGGTAGCCACTTCGCCATAGCCCAGTCGCCCGGCGTAATCGTGGTAGAAGTTTTTGCCCTTGGCACCCATGCCACCGATATACAGTGCGAGCCAGGGTCGCAAGGTGTCAAAGGCCGCATCCAGGTCATCATTGACTGCGACCGTAACAAAGGGAGCGATATCGAAGTCTTTCAGGCTTTTACCGTTACCCGCTTTCGCAAACCCTGCTTCAATGTGCTCACCGATTACGTCATATTTTGTGGGATCCATCCAAACCGGGAAGACGCCGTCTGCCACTTCGCCGGCACAGCGCAATCCGGCAGGGGTTATAGAGGCAGTATAGATTGGCAGCTCGGGACATCCTGACAGAATAGACTTAAGTGGCTTGCCGAGGCCGGTAGTGCCTTCGCCCTTGTTGGGCAGCTGGTACACCTTGCCGTCAAACTCTACAGGACCATCGCGCTCCATGATCTTACGCATGATCTGGATGTATTCCTTCGTCCTGGTAACCGGCTTGCCATAAGGCACCCCGTGCCAGCCTTCAACGACCTGCGGGCCAGAGGCACCCAGACCGGCGATAAAACGCCCGCCAGACAACTGGTGCAAAGACATGGACGTCATGGCACACATTGCCGGTGTGCGGGCCGGCATCTGCATAATGGCGGTGCCTACCTTGATTTTGTCTGTTTGGGACAAGATCCAGGCAGCGGCCGTTACCGCGTCATTGCCATAGGCCTCCGCCGTCCAGACTGAGTCGAAACCCATGGACTCGGCCTGTTTGATCATATCCATCGGAATATGAATTTGTTTGCCCGAATAACCTAGCAGAAAGCCCAGCTTCATAACCATTCTCCGTTTGACTTTTGAGTATGTTTTTAGTTTTCAGGGCAGGTACCTTAGCGATTCCAGGGACGCAAAACAAGGATTTCAAGCCACAGAAATCTTGACCCTGCAGGACAATACAGTCCTCTCCAGAACGCGGGTTCAGCCGCCCCTGGAGAGTGAGGTCAATACAGCAGGCTGTAAAGCTTGCGCTGATATTCCACAGCCAGTGGATCACCTTTGCCCAGGGTGGCAATGCTGTCCAACAGCAAGCGCTTGGTAGCACCATCACCATGGTCCAGGTCCTGCTTCAGGATGGCAATGAAGTGTTCCATCGCATCCTTGTACTGCCCGGTATTAGTATACTGCACCCCCAGTTGGTGGCGCACATCCAGATCGTCAGGGTTAGCCGACAACTGTTGCTCCAGCGCCTCAATTTCCGGCGACTTGGCGGCCTCGCGCTTGATCTCCAGTTGCGCGCACAACTGCTCGTAGGCAGCGTCCTGGTCCGCCATGCGCACACCCTGCAGCACAGCTTCCGCCTCGTCCAGGCGCAGGCTCTCTATCAGGCACTGCGTATAGGCGATGGTGATATCGTAGAGCTGGCCAGACTCTTCCCAGGCCTGACGCAGTGGCGTCAGCGCCTCGCGATACTCTTCCCGCTCCATTGCCTCCAGACCCATCTGCAACAGCCCGTCCCAGGGCTTGGGCAAATACTTCTCCAGCAATTCGCGCACCACAGACTCAGGTTGGGCCCCGGAAAAACCATCGACGGGCTGGCCATCCTGGATGACCATGACGGTGGGCAGGTTGCGCACCCCCAACTGCTGGGCAATCCCCTGCTGCTCATCGGCATTCACTTTGGCCAGCAGAAAGGCGCCCTGGTACTCGTGGGCAATCTTCTCCAGCATGGGCATCAGCACCTTGCAGGGCTCGCACCACTCGGCCCAGAAATCCACCACCACCGGGCGCTTGCTGGATTCTTCAATCAGCAGGGCTGAGGCATTGCTTTCGTCGATATTGACTATGTATTCGCTCACTGGTCTCTCTCTGTCTTTTGGGATCGAATAGTCCGGGGGAATGTTCTCGTGCGGGACTAGAGCCCCAATACGTCACGCATATCGTAGAGGCCCGCTTTCTGGCTGGCCAGCCACCCGGCCGCCCGCACGGCGCCGCGGGCAAAGGACATGCGGCTGGAGGCCTTGTGGGTGATCTCCACGCGCTCGCCCTCGGCGGCAAACGTTACCGTGTGATCACCAACAATATCCCCGGCGCGCACAGTGGCAAAACCGATGGTGTCGCGATCGCGGGCACCGGTCTGGCCCTCACGACCATAAACTGCCACCTTGGACAGATCACGACCCAGGGCATCCGCCACCACCTGGCCCATGCTGAGTGCCGTGCCGGAAGGAGCATCAATTTTATGCCGGTGATGAGCTTCGTACACTTCGATATCAACATCATCACCCAGTACGCGTGCCGCCATATCAAGCAACTTGAAACAGACGTTTACCCCGGTACTGAAATTCGAGGCCTTGCAGATCGGCGTGCGCTTAGCAGCCTGCTCGATACCGGTTTGTTCCTCGGGCGTGAATCCGGTGGTACCGATCACCATGGCCACACCGCGTTCAGCACACAGGGCGACATTGCTCATGGTAGCGGCGGGCACGGTAAAGTCGATCAGCACGTCGATATCGCCAATCACTTCCGCCAGGGAACCGACGACGGTCACGCCATTTTTGCCCTGCCCGGACAACTCACCCGAGTCCGCACCCAACAGGCTGCTCCCGGGTTGTTCGATAGCTGCGGCGAGGGTCAGCTTGCCCTCTGTCAGGGCGATGGCCTCGATCAGGGTGCGGCCCATGCGTCCGGCAGCGCCGGTGATACCAATTCTTGTGGTCATAATTTCATATCATCAAAAAAGCTCTTCACACCTTCGAACCAGCTGTTCTGGCGTGGGGCATGGGCCTTGCCGCCCTCCCCCAGGTTTTCACGAAGCTGCTCCAGCAACGCCTTTTGCTCCTTGTTGAGCTTCACCGGCGTTTCTATCACGGCCCGGCACAGCAGGTCGCCCACACTACCACCGCGCACTGGCTTAACGCCCTTGCCACGCAGCCGGAACAGTTTACCGGTTTGAGTCTCGGCAGGTATCTTCAATTTCACGCGGCCGTCGAGCGTAGGCACTTCGAGTTCACCACCCAGAGCGGCATCGGCAAAGGTGATGGGTACCTCACAATAGAG
>CBDTVJ010000219.1:0-6759 GCA_965363655.1 uncultured Halieaceae bacterium
AATATGTACCAGTAGTACCAATTTGTATGCGCGGGAAGATTGGGTCGCTGTGTTCGCGCGATGTACTCTGCGGTCCGTTTAGAAACAGGAAGATCGGGGAGTCCGGATTCTCTGCTGAGACGTTTACCATCAGGTGCTGGCCTTCCTGAGAATGTTTAGCGGATCTCCTGTAGCTGCTGCCGCAACACCTCAACACGCTTTCGATTGGTGCCCATGTCACTTATTCCAAGTCGCGAGGATGAACGCACCTGGATCAGTTCGAGCTCTGACTTGAACAGCAGTTGGACATCGTCGCGAAATCTCAGCATGGGCGTGACTGCCGTGAACTGGAGGAAGTTTCCCTGGTCCTCCACGACGGACCAGTCCTCCTGCTCACCGATCCAGTTTTTCAGCCCCTGCCACTGTGAGCGCGTGGCTCGCAGAGGGTCAATGGCTTGCCAGCCCTCTCCGGAGTCGCTGTTGACACAGTTGGGTAAGCTGCCACAGGGAGGTAGCTCGATACCCGTGGCAGAGTATTTCGGTGGGGAGACACAGGCCGCCAGCATCAACACTGTCGCCAGGGAACACAAGATTCTGAGCATGACGCGATTGTAGGCGTTACTATGTCCCAATGGAAGTCGGCCTGTACTCAGGGGGCTCGGATTGGGAAGGGGAGCGCTTTCGGCCGGCGGATTTATTCATCAAACAATCGTACCCGGGGCGACTACGCAATGACCAGAGCACTCTTTTTCACCCTGTTGCTGTGCGCGACGCTACCGGCGCAGGCTGCGCTTGATCTTGTCACCTGGGGCGCATTACTCGGGCGCGCGGTCTCCGACGGGCAGGTTGACTACCGGCAATGGCGCGACAACTCCAGTTTCGATGCACTGGTAGAGCAGGTCGCAACAACCGACATCAGTGGCATGAGCCGCGAGGAAGCCCTGGTGTTCTACATCAACGCCTACAACATCCTTGCTGCCCGCGGCATACTGGATGGTAGCTCCCCCTCGTCGCTGTGGGGACGCTACACTTACTTCAAGCGGGACAAGTACACAGTTGCGGGCAGGGTAATTAATCTCCACGAACTGGAGCACCAACTGATCCGTCCCCTGGGAGAGTCTCGCATTCACTTCGCTATCGTCTGCGCCAGCCAATCCTGCCCCGTTCTGCGTGATGAAGCCTACACGCTCGTCGGGCTCGACCAGCAGCTCGATGATGCCGCCCGCCTCTTTATCAACGATCCCCGTCGCAACCGTTTTGAGATCGACAGCAAGAAAGCTGAGATCTCCAGTATTTTCGAGTGGTTCGAGGAAGACTTCGATGCAGACGTGGGGTCCGTGCAGGACTACCTGGCCAAGTATATAGAGGATCAGGCGATCGCCAGGCTACTGTCTCGCAAGCAGCTCACGGTAAGTTTCCTGGATTATGACTGGAGCCTTAATGGGGTGAAGTGAGCCTGGGGTGTTGGTTCGCTCTTATGCGATAGCTTGTTGCAGGAAGCTGCTGCTATCGCGTTGATCCATGACATTCTGTTTTATTTGAGTGGATGAAGTCCTGGGGTTGTATAGAACTTGAATAACCTGTTTCCCTGCAGCTTCCAGGTAAGATTCCACAGCAATATTATGGGGTTTGTTACCCCAATCTTCTCCAATCACGAAGATGTCTACATTCAATTCCTTGCAAGCAGATACATATTCCAGTTCATGGTAGGGGCGTACGATATCGACGCAGTGCAAAGCCTTTAGCATTTCCTCTCGTTGGTCCAGGGGAATAACTGGCACATTGGGCTTGTAAGAGTTCACCACACGATCAGAGGCAACACCAACGGCCACCACGTCGCCTAATGTTCTGCAGTATTGTAGTAATGCAAGGTGACCTACATGCAATAAATCAAATGTGCCTACCGTGTATACAATCATTGTGATACTTGACTCCTGAATAGATGTTGTTTTCGCTGTTGTGATGTTCCAAATTCGATACTTTCTAGAATAATTTCAAGCCATAGACAGCTGTTACGGCAAGAGTATAGATAGCGAGAATACGAACATTGACCGGGTTTCCAGATAGTTTTGGGGTTTTTATTTGAGATACGTTCAAGGCCGCAAGTAACAGGCAGCTGACATACAGAATGATAGAGAAAGTTCCCTGATCCAGAATGCCCTCAAACAGAAATATGAAAACGAGTATTATGCTGTTGTTGTCCAGAGCCAGGCCTGTGTAATGCGATCCGCCAGAAAGGCCAAATGTACTGAAGTAACTTAATCGTATCGCGCTGGCGGCGAGCATTATAAAAGCACCTGCTAGAAATATAGGCTCGAAACCGCCGTAGCTCAGCAGAAGAACGGCGGGAGCGACCCCATAACTCACAATGTCTATTAATACATCGAGTTGCCCTCCAAAATTTTGATCATCACCTGTCCGTCCCTTCATTCTTCGCGCAATCAGTCCATCCGCCCAGTCAAAAGCGACGGCCCAGATCATACCGATCATTGCTGCGTGGTAAACGCCAAGAATACTGAAGTAGATGGCTAGTAAAGTGCAGGCCAGCCCTGCCAGTGAACACAAGTTTGGAAGATCTCTCACATAGGAAAGAATGGTGGGCTGTAAGACTGGAGTCTCTGCGGTGTGTGTAGTCATAGTGATCCTGAAAGTGCCGCTCATAATCTGCATTGGCGTTACACAATTATGAGAGCTTTGCCGGCCTGGTGCGTCCAGCAAGGTCGAGTAAATCGAAGGTCGACGCACGGTGCTTGTGCTTAGCCAGGAGTTGCTACTAGAAGCTGTGTGCTATTGACCAAAAAATAACGGGCAATGCCAGATGGATTTTCCCGTTGAAGAAAATGATGTACCTCAGACTTCCAAGAAGGCTGAGTGGCAAGATTGAATGGCAAAAATGAGTGGCAAGAAATGTTGCCTGGCACTTGAAAAATCCCAGACCTTCTATTTCGGCAGGATACCGGAAGAAAAATGAAGCTACTTGCGAGCAGGGCCGAATACTATAGCAAGCATCGGTTGCTGTCCAGTTATATCTGGCTTGCCTCCCCGCCTGTTGCCCGACTGCGGCATCAGGAAATAGACTGTTTTTACAGTGGCTACGCTCGAAGAAAGCAGGGCTGTGGCATGAGTTTTCCAGAATGTATGTAGCTCCGTACTCCAGGGCAGGCGAGGCTGTCAAAGCCCACCGTTTTTCTTTTGGAATTACTCATTCATTGGCCAACTTTATGCTGGCGGTACTTGCGCTTGCTTCGACGTAGTGTGGGAGTTGTGGCGGCTTGCCGAGGATTTCAGGGGGGATGAATACTAAGTAATATCACCTGAAAATTCGGCAAGTCATCCATGCGTCAGAACCGGTAGCGCACAGCGAGTTGGATCTGCGTTGCGTCGGCGTTCTCGCCATCCTCATTCTTGCGGTTTCCCCACAAGTATTCTGCGCCCAGGTCGACCCGTGGGGTTGGAGTCCATAGCAGGTTGGATGAAAACCGCATGGTCCTTTTGTAAGCGCCGTCTGCAACAAAGTCCGGGTTATCCACGTCCACCATGCCAAAGGTGAAGTTGGAGCGCATCTGGTTGCGTCCCCACCAGTGCTGCCAGGAGACATACCCGGCAAGTATATCGAACAGCTCAAGTTCTCCGGTTTTGGGGTTGAAGATACCGTCAAAGTCACCGACACTGGACAGGTCATTGACGTAGCGGCCGATACCGTTACCCGCATTGAACTGGAACAGCAGGCTGTCCCGGTCGTCCAGGTTGGGCGTCATAAGCCGCCCGCTGATGCTTGTGCCCCAGGCGTATTCTTTTTCCATTCCTTCGTCCCCGAACACGGCGCGGGTCTCACGTCGCGCGCGAATTTGCCTGGCAATCATCGCCAGTTTCACATGCAGTCGCTCATAGGGCTGGACGCGACCGGTGAAGACAAAGTCAGGCGATCGCGTAACCCCCGAGCCATTTTGGACCTGGGGATTGGGGTCTTCCATGGAAACCTGGAACTCGTAGTTACTGCCCCGTTTTGGCATGAATCTGACCTGGCTTTGGCGTACGTTGATACGCCCGTTCAAGCCCTCGAAATCAACTTCCTCGGGACTCGCCTCCGTATCCACGAAGGCCGACCATGTTTTGCCCGCAAGCACGTCTTTCCATTGCCCGAACGCGTGGCGCAAGCGGAAGGTGTCATCTTGTGAGGCGAAATCACCCTCGATGAAGGCCCGCAGCAGGCCGAATTTGGTCGGCTCTCGCAGGTCGAAATTTAATCGCGACTGGGCAGCCGTGATACTGCTCTGGGCCTCAATGTCGATGGAATCTATAAGTCCGACAGGAATAGAACCTACGATAAACCGGTCCTTGATTGCCAGCGCGTCGAAATTGTAAACGACGGATGTCTTGACGTAGCCACCGATGGCCAGGGCCGCGTTGGTGCCGGGCAGGCGCCAGGCGCCCTTGAAGTCCTCCAGCAGTGCCCTGGTCGGGTCATCTGCCTGCGCTTTGGCAATCGACTCGTCAGTATCGGCATCCTCTTGCCGCTCAGTTTTTGCTTGTTCAGCCGTTTCCGGAGTTGTCTGTGTTGAGGTCGTTATGGGTTGTGTTGCTTGTTCCGTCTTGGCAACAATTTGCTCGGTGGATTCTGGCGGATCATTGGGCTCGGGTGCGCGCATTACATCGAGCTCTGCGGTCAGGGTCGCAATTTTCTGTGATTGGCTATGCAATAGTTGCTTTTGCTTTTCCAGCTCCTTCTGCTGTTGTTGCAGGAGCTCGATAACCTCGTTCATGCTCATAGCTGGCTCAGGCTCAGGCTCAGGCTGCACAGGTTCCACGTTTCCGGTGTTTTCCCGTTTGGAATTTACCTGCTTGTCCACCGTATTAATCGCTGGGGAATTAGGATCCTCCGCGGACCATGCAGCTTGTGCCCCCATCGCGCACAGGAGAAACAGAGCGAAACAGGTTGAACCGGATTTCATGGGTGATCTCCTTGATTTCGTTACCGACTTTTTCAAAATATTGTGGTCTCCTGGCTCCGTGAGCCGGTGAAGCTCTAGAAGGGCTGTATTTCCTCTGCTTCATAGAAGCAGACATCCAGGCTGGCAGGAGGATTGCCTCCCATGGTGCTTTGGAATTCAGCCATGTGCGGCGTTGCAAAATGCGCTTTCAGGTCGTCCAGGCTCTGCCATTTCTCAGTGATGCGCAGGACATTGGGGTTATTCAGTTCAACACTGAAGGTGTAGTCCAGGCATCCCGACTCTTCCCGACTGGCCGCTTCCATGGTGCTGATGGCGCTTTGCAAAGCGACGATATCTTCCTGCGTACTGGTGACGATGGCGTTGACCACGATCATTTTACTCTCCTGTTATTGGTAAATGCCCGAGTTTCCAACGGGAGCATAAATTTACCGCAATACCGTGTCTTAGGATAGTGAAACTGGTATGCGCTGTGCTTTTCAACGGCGCCCACGGCGCCAGTCCCAGGGCGGTACGGGGCGAGATTCGGACCACAGGCCCAGTCCCTTTTCCCGGGCGGTCTCTTCGCTGGCGGCCAGCTCGGGATTATTGGGGGCATAGAATCGATACCACCAGGCGTAACCGTCTGCCACCATCGCCGCATTGATATTCACTGCGTCGAGGTAAATGGTTCCCACAGTCCTTCCATAGCTGTCTGTTTCAATAACGACCACCCCCACGTTGCGGTCGGCTACGCGCCTTGCCAGTGCTTTTTTTGCAGCTATGCCGAAGGGTTGGTCCCGCTCGGGTGAATCAATACCAAAAAGACGCACTTTATGCTGGCGCTTGTCCTGATCAAGGATGGAGACTGTGTCGCCATCCGCGACCCTGACAACGCGGCCTGTCAGGTCGAAGTCGGGGGCCGGCTGGCCCTCTTTCCTGGCGCCGATTTCTTCCAGTTGTTCGGTGGCACGCCGCCATCCCGCCTCTGGTCTTTGTGCGTAATCACCTGCGCTTCCTGTGATTGCCCTGAACATATCCGCGGGCCAGGTGATGGCCCCCGTATTCAGGTACTGTACCAGGCTGATGCCCACAATCAGGAACAGTGAGGCACGCAATCCTCCCCGGCGCGGCGGCTTATTACCTGAGGCTTTGCCTGCTGTTCCCGTTTTTGATTTTCTACTCCTCCACTTGCTGCGATTGAAAGGCGGTCGTTTCATGGGAATAAACCCTTATGGATGGTTGAGTGGCCGCAGGTAGGCTGTGGTGGGTAGGTTGCACCGAGAGGGTGGCGGTTGAGACGTTCTCGGCCGATCATAGGGGCTGGTGTAGGGACAGTCCAGATTAAATATCGAGAGTGGGATAGTTCGGTTCGGGGGGCGCCGCTTGTCGCACTGTGGAAACGGACATTTGGTGCTAGTCTGCACTGAGTCGTTGTGCGGTTCTGTTGAAGTTTTTTATGAGTTGGGGGGGGGTATGGAAAAAGTGACTGTGGAGGTTCGTGAGCGCATCACGGTAGTCAGTATCACTCGTCCAGAGGTGCGTAACGCGGTCGATGGTGAGACAGCTGCCTGCCTGGCGAGGGCTTTTCGGGAATTCGAAGCCAACCCGGACTCCGATGTGGCGGTTCTCTATGGCGATTACGGTCATTTCTGTGCCGGGGCCGATCTCAAGGCTATCGCCAGCGAATCAGGGGGAAACCGCCTGGCGCCGGACGGTGATGGGCCGATGGGGCCATCACGTATGCTCCTTGAAAAGCCGGTGATTGCGGCAATCGCGGGTCATGCGGTAGCCGGCGGTCTGGAACTGGCTCTGTGGTGTGACCTGCGTGTCGTCGAGCGCAGCGCGATTC
>CBDTVJ010000220.1:0-6729 GCA_965363655.1 uncultured Halieaceae bacterium
CGTTTACAGCGTCAGCTACCCGCTTGTCTGGGCTGCAGAGCAGCTGCTGGGGGAGGGCGCGCAGGTTTATTTTCCAGCGCCACAGGATGTCGACCCGGCATTCTGGCAGCCTGACCTGCAGACCATTTCCGCTTACCAGCAGGCTGATATTGTGCTGCTCAATGGCGCCAATTACGCGCGCTGGCTGCCCCGGGTCAGTCTCGCCGAGAACCGCCTGCTTGATACCTCGCGTGCTTTCAGGGATCAATTCATCCCGATGAATAGCGGGCCTGTCCACAGCCACGGGCCGGAGGGAAAGCACAGCCACGGAGAGTTCGCATTCACGCTATGGCTGGACCTCAGCCTCTATTTACAGCAAGTAGAGGCTATCGCGACAGCACTGCAGGAAAGACAAGCGCAGGAACCTGAAGTAATCGACAGACGGCAGCAGGACATCGTTGAACGTATGACTGCACTGGATGCCGAGCTGGAAAATCTGGGCAAAAGCTTCAATGGCGCGCCGATTTTATACTCCCACCCGGTGTACCAGTACTTCAATCGACGTTATGAGTTCAATGGCCGCTCCCTGCACTGGGAGCCAGATCAGTTACCGTCGGCTCAGGACTGGTCCGAACTGGTGAACCTGCTTGAACACCACAGCGCCAGCGTAATGCTGTGGGAAGCTGAGCCATTGCCGCAGACCAGGCATAAACTGAAAGAATTGGGTGTGGCCGTCGTGGTATTCAAGCCCATGGCCAACAGGCCTGAAGTGAATGACTTCTCTACGGGAATGGCCGACAATATCCAGCGCCTCCAGGCAGCCATGCCGCCACAGTGAGGCCGCGTCTTTTAGCCCAGGTAGTGTTCGAGGATACCCCTGTCACCAAACAGTCGCTCGGTGTAATCGAGCATCAGTACAGATAAAAGGAGCTACAGATGTCCACACCAGAACGCCTGCGCCTGATTGGCGGCACCGGCTCTCCCTATACCCGCAAAATGGTTGCCCTGCTGCGCTATCGCCACATTCCCTACAGCATCACCTGGGCGGACCCTGCCACCGCACTGGACACCATGGGGATAGAAAAACCGAGACCAACGTTCCTGCCCACATTCCTGTTTAAAGATGACGCAGGAGGAGTAAAGGCCACCTGTGATTCCACGCCCATCATCCGACGCCTGGAGGAAATGTATCCGGGGCGCTCGGTGTTACCCACCGATCCAGCCCTGGCGTTTATCGATTACCTGATCGAGGATTTCGGGGATGAGTGGTGCACCAAGTACATGTTCCATTACCGCTGGCATCCACAGGAAGACGCCGACAACGCGGGGACGCTGCTGCCGTTTGGTATGGGCGTAAGCCTGCCTGATGAGATGCACAAGCCGTTCAAGGAAATGTTTTCGGAGCGACAGATAAGCCGCCTGTATGTGGTGGGCTCCAATGACATCACGGCGCCGGTGATTGATGCCAGTTACCGCCGCTTCCTGGCAGCTCTTGAACAACATCTGGCGCAACAGCCGTTCATGCTGGGAGGTCGACCCGGTGCCGGTGACTTCGCACTCTACGGGCAGCTGACACAACTGGTGGGTTTCGATCCCACACCACGCGCCATCACCCACGAGGTGTCGCCGCGCACCGTGGCCTGGGTAGACCTGATGGAAGACCAGTGTGGCCTGGAACCGCAGGCCAGTGACTGGAAAACCCTGGAAGATATTCCCGACACCTTGCAAAGCTTGCTGACTGAAATAGGCCGCGTATACGTGCCCGCCTTGCTTGCTAACGCCAAGGCCGTGCAGGCCGGTGACAAGACCTGGGAAGCAGAAATTGACGGCTTGCCATGGACCCAGCAGACTTTCCCCTATCAGGCCAAGTGCCTCAACTGGGTCAACGAGCAATACCAGGCCCTGAGTGATACCGACCGGGCCCGCGTGGACACAGTACTGGCAGGCACGGGCTGCGAAGCCATACTGTTCGGTCAATAAATACAAGCAGACATTAAATACGGAGTAATGAAATAGCATGAGCGATATGACGATCAATAACCGCGTCACCGCAATGACGGGCACCCAATACCCCATCATCCAGGCCCCCATGGGCTGGATTGCACGGGCACAGTTGGCCTCGGCGGTCAGTAATGCAGGGGGTATGGGCATTATCGAAACTTCCTCTGGCGAGTTGGACAATATCAAGATTGAAGTGGCGAAAATGCGCGAGCTCACGGACAAGCCCTTTGGCATGAACGTGGCCCTGTCTTATGTGAAGGGCACCAACATTGTCGAATTCGTGATCGAGCAGGACATCAAGTTTGTAACCACCTCCTCGGGCAGCCCCAACGTCTGCACGCAGGCCTTCCAGGAGGCGGGGATCAAGGTGTTTCATGTGGTACCCACATTGGAAATGGCGCAGAAAGCGATTGATGCAGGGGTCGATGGCCTGATCGTGGAAGGCGGGGAGGGCGGCGGCTTCAAAAATCCCAGCCCGGTGTCCACCATGGTGCTGCTACCCCTGATCCGTTCCCGCTTCGATGTGCCGATTATTGCGGCGGGCGGCATCTCAGATGGCCTGTCGATGGCCGGCGCCTTTGCCATGGGTGCTGAAGGTGTGCAAATGGGCACACGTATGCTGTCCTGCTCCGAGTCGCCAGTGCATGACAACTGGAAGCAGGCGGTAGTCCAGGCCAAAGCGACCGATACAGTGTTCCTGAACCAGGAATCGCGACCTGCCTTACGGGCCCTGCGTACGCAACGAACAGCGGCTCTGGCACCACTGGGCCAGTTTAATGTCATGGAGCACATGGCGGATCTGCCATCGCTCTATTTTGGCGGTGACATGGAAGCGGCCATTCCCCTGTCGGGGCAAGTCTGCGGCAGGATTGACGCCATCAAGAGTGCCAGGGAAATCGTCGATGAAACCATGGCTGGTTTTCACGATGTTATGCGCGACCTCAGCAAACAGTACGCTAGCTGATACACTCGCAGTTTTTAGGTACAGCCTTTACCCTGGAACTTGCACAAACGAACCGATTAACCCGAGCAGTTGGGACAAAATACAATGAACGCATCCGTCAACACTACGACCCTGGAAGTTCGCAAAGACAATTGGAGTGAAACCCGTTTTGTTAATCAGGAAATGGACAGCGAGCTTGCGGACAGTGAAGTGCTTATTCGTATAGACAGGTTCGCCCTGACCGCTAACAACATCTCTTACGCCGGGGCGGGAGACTTACTGGGCTACTGGGGTTTCTTCCCGGCGCAGGACGGCTGGGGTCGTATACCGGCGATGGGCTGGGGTGATGTAATCGCTTCCAGGCATCCTGACCTTGCAGTGGGAGAGCGTGTCTGGGGGTTCTTTCCTTTCAGTACCCATTTAAAAATCCTGGCGGGGCAGGTCACAGCTAGCCAGTTTCAGGATTCTTCACCGCACCGGGCCGAGTATGCTCCCTTCTACGTGCGGTTTGAGAGGGCGGCAGCAAGCCCCATCTACGACGCTGCGCTGGAAGACCGGGACAGCCTGCTAAAAGGTTTATTCATGACCTCCTGGCTGGTGGAGGACTTTCTACACGTCAACAATACCTTTGGCGGTGAGTCCTGCCTGATCACCAGTGCCTCCAGTAAAACCAGTATTGCGCTGGGCTATTGCGTCAAAAAACGCGGCAACATGCGCAGCATCGGAATCACTTCACCGGGCAATGTAGCCTTCTGTGAAAGCCTGGGGTGCTACGACACTGTCGTCACTTACGATGATGTCACCGGGCTGGACGCTGCACAGCCAGTAGTGATGGTTGATATGGCAGGCAGTGCCGCCGTGATCAGCGCGCTTCACCATCACTATGGCGACAATATGAAACACTCCTGCCAGGTAGGCGCGACCCATTACACGGAGATGGGAGCGGTCGAGGGCTTACCCGGCGCCACGCCTGAGTTTTTCTTTGCACCGGGACACGTCCAGTCGCGCAGCAAAGAATTGGGCGGCGCCGAGCTGATGACACAGCTGGGTATGGGTTTCTCTGCGTTTCGTTCAGATAGCACCCAATGGCTTGACGTTCAGTTCGGTGCTGGTCCGGATGCGGTTGAGTGTACCTACCAGTCGGTACTTGCCGGTAAGGTCGATCCCTCGCAGGGGCAGATCGTTTCGATGCATCACCTGAGTTAGATTGAGCAGAGGGTAGATACGAACAATGGGGCGTTGAACCCGCTGTCCGGTAGGCAAGGTCCACTTGCGGTTGGAACCCCACGCCCTTAAGTGAACCTTGCCTACCGAACAGCTCTTCCATCACTCTTGTTCTGTTCTAATCGCGTGCTGCGGCGTAGCCACCCTTGGTAGCCGAAAGCCTCATAAGGGCGTGGGGTTCCAACCGCATGAGGCTTTCGGCTACCAAGGGTGTCGGCAGAAACTACCAAACCCACTAGAGAAGTTCCTCAGCCAAAAGCACCATAGCCTCCGGCTGCAGATTAGTAAGCAGCATCATATCCAGCGACCCGCGCTGCTCCGCTGCTTTCCAATCGACCAAGCGTTCGCGGATACGTTCTTTGGGACCAATCAGGTTAGTCCGGTCTATCAAGTCTGCTGGCACGGCAGCAGCCGCCTGTTCTTTGTCTCCCGCCAGGTAGAGTTGCTGAATATTCTCCACCTCAGCCTCGTAGCCCATGCGCTTGGCAAATTCGGCATAGAAGTTCTTGCCCTTTGAGCCCATGCCGCCCAACTGCCTGGCCAGGCTGGGTTGCATCATCCTCAGCACGGCATCGACGTCATCGTGCACCACGACGCTGACAAAGGTACTTACCGTAAAGTCTTCCCGCTGGCAGCGCGCCCCTTCCTTGGCAAAGCCCTCTGCCAGGTGACGGTCAATAATTTCAGCGGTATCGCCGGGGTCGATAAAAGACAACAGGACACCATCGGCTATCTCGGCTGCACAACGCAATCCGCCGGGACTGATAGATGCCAGGAATATCGGTTGCTCGGCATTAGGATGCGCGACACTTTTGAGCGGCTTTCCCGCACCGGTGGTACCAGGGCCAGTCATCGGCAGTTGATAGTGATAGCCCTCATGCCGCAGCGGCGCCTTGCGCTCAAGTATTTTGCGAATAATGGCCACATATTCCCTGGTGCGTGTCAGTGGCCTGTCGTAGGCAACCCCGTGCCAACCCTCTGCTACCTGGGGACCGGAACTGCCCAAACCCATGATAAAGCGCCCACCGGAAAGCGCGTCCAGGCCAATGGCCGTCATTGCGGCGGATGCAGGAGAGCGCGCCGGTATTTGCATGATGGCCGTGCCCACATTGATGGTGCTGGTATGGGCCGCCAGCCAGGTAGCGCTGCTAACCGCGTCGCAGCCGTAGGCCTCCGCCGCCCACACAGAGTGGTAGCCCAGTTTTTCCGCCAGGTGGACTGCCTCCAGGTCTATGCTCGGTTGGGCGCTGAAGGCCGTCTCTATGAGTCCCAATCCAAGTTTCATGTCTGTATCCTGATTGAAGTAATGCTGGCACCGCGAAGAACCGAGCCTGAAGCGGCTTGGGAGAGCCCATAATATACAGGGCTAGTGTTTAATTTATTGCCACCGCGGGCCCACAACCCAGGCGATCAGGCTGTATCTCACCCCCTTGGTGACGGGCGTTACTCTATGCATTACCCAACTGGGAAAGGTCACGATCGCGCCCCGGTCTCTTGACGCATGTTTTTCTTTCATTGTATAGAAGAAGCCAATGTCTCCACCTTCGTAATCTGTCGAATCGCTCAATTGCACAGAGAGACTGAGTTTACGTGTGGGCGTGTTTTTGCCTCCGTCCATGTGCCATGTGTAATGACCCTGGTCAACTTCATGGTAACGGGTAACCTGCAATCGACCCTCAAACTTCTTGATCTCAAATCCGTAGTTTGCCCGATTGACATCCTGAATAGCCCTCCACACCTTGCGATAGGCCCAGCCGTATTTCTCTCTATCCAGCCAATGCACCTGGGAGCGCCGAATGCTTGGGTCGGTAACCTTACCCCCCACCGTTGCATTCTGGAAATCTGCCTCTGCAGCCGCAATAAGCGCGTCCATTTCCTCATTGGTAAAACAAGGGGCTGCGGTTACCTGACGATCAAAGCCCTCGATTTCCTTTTTTTTCTTAGCGGACATGGCCTGCACTACCAGCGGATTAGCGTTCGCTCAATATAATTTATGCCGGTGGTAAAAGCATCCGGTTTTTTGTCTGGCCGGTGCCCAGGGAAAGCGATAAGTTGATGAAATGCTTGTCCCACTGTTGAGGAAGAACAGTGCTGCTTGTATGCTGCGTTAGCCCTATTTGCCAATATTCAAGAGGTAGCCCCATGTACGAAGAGTTAAAGACCGCCTGGGATGAACTGATTGTCCCCGGCCAGTTGTTCGAAATCGAGACCATTGAAGTACGTGGTGCTCCCATGCGCAGCTATGCTCTGGCCCCCGCTTCATTACGCGATATATGGCTGGGTACCGCTGCCTATGAAGACAGGGAGTACCTCATTTATGAAAACGAACGCTGCACCTATGCCCAGGCGCATGAATTCACAGCATCTATTGCGAATTGGCTGGCACAGCAGGGCGTGCAACCCGGAGACAGGGTGGCCATCGCCATGCGCAACTATCCGGAATGGATGCTCGCCTATTGGGCGGTGGTGTCCATGGGGGCTGTGGCTGTAGGTATGAATGCCTGGTGGGTCTCCCAGGAGATGCACTCTGCGCTGGGGGACTCTGCACCCAAGGTGATGATTTGTGACAGGGAGCGCCTGCT
>CBDTVJ010000221.1:0-6721 GCA_965363655.1 uncultured Halieaceae bacterium
GCAGGATCTCCGAAATGTACGAATTTCCCTACCAGAACCAGATACTGCTGCAGCGCCTGAAGAAAGAGAAGCTGCGCTTGAAGGACGCCATTATCCGCTTGAAAGACGAGATGATTCCCGATCTGAATGCCTAGTGTCACTGCGCCAGGACTAAACCTATGAAGACATTGCCCCAACTGGTTCTGGTCACTGGCCTGGTCAGCGTGCTATTCGCTGCGGCCTCCCAAGCTGAAAAAGCAGGTGTTTCAGTTGCTGTGACTGAGCTGCGCGGACCGCTGCATCTGTTGCAGGCGGAGGGCGGTAATGTTGTCGCCTCCGTCGGTGGTGACGGTGTGCTGCTGGTCGATGATGATTATGCGACGAATGCCGCTGCGCTGGAGAAAGCGGTCTCGGGTCTGGCGCAATCCAGCCAGGCACCGCGCTTCGTATTGAACACACATTGGCACAACGACCACACCGGCAGCAACCAGCACTGGGGTTCACGGGGCTCAGTAATACTGGCCCACGCCAATGTCAGGGGGCGTATGTCCAGCCGCCAGAACGTCAAGGCGCTGGGTATGGTGGTGGAACCCAGCCCCGCCGAGGCATTGCCCGTGGTGACCTTCGAGGATTCCATGGCCCTGCACTTCAATGGCGTTGATATTGAGGTGCAGCACTATCCCGGCGGCCACACCGACGGGGACAGCGTTATCTACTTCAGCCAGCAGAATGTGGTGCATATGGGGGATCTGTTTTTCAAGGATAGATTCCCCTTCGTGGATGTCAGTTCCGGGGGAGGTGTGGTTGCCTATACAGCGAATGTTGCAACGGTGCTGGCGCGTATCGATGGCGAGACGATCGTTGTCCCCGGTCATGGCTCTGTGGCTAACAAAGCCGACCTGCAGCGGTTCCACCGGATGCTCGGTATAACCATCTCCCGGGTGAAGTCTGCTCTCGCAGCAGGTGAGACGGTGGAGGCCGTCGTCGCACAGGGGCTGGGTGAAGAGTGGTCGGCCTGGGGCAAGGGCTTCATCAATGAGGCTGCGTGGATCAATTCGATCGCTGCGAGTCCCTAGGCAGTTATTCCGGGGCCAGCACTCCCTCCAGTTGTAGCAACCGGGTTTTCGTTTCCAGACCGCCGGCAAAGCCGGTCAGGCTGCCATCACTGCCAATCACGCGATGGCAGGGCACCACGATGGGTAAAGGGTTGCGGCCATTGGCGGCGCCAACGGCCCGCACCGCTGCTTCGTTATTGATACTGCGCGCGATATCCCGGTAGCTGCGCACTTCGCCATAGGGAATGTCCAGCAAGGCTGCCCATACGGACTGCTGGAATGGCGTCCCATGGGCTCCCAGGGGCAGTTCGAAGCCCTGTCTTGCGCCGGCAAAATACTCGGATAACTGCCGCGCGCAGGTGGCCAGTACCGGGTCGCTGTGCTCAATGCTCTGTATTTCATCGCTGTACTGGCCCTCGAACTCTATCGCCCGCAGGTGCGTACCATCACTAACCAGCCGCAGGGTCCCTATGGGTGTTTCCAGGAATTGGTAGTTCATGCGCTGAGGCTCCTCCAGAGCAGATTGGCGGCGTAGGAGCCCCAGGGGCGCCAGTTTGCCATGTGGTTTTTCAGGTTCTTTTTGTCACCACCCAGGTTGCTCCAGGCTTTTTCCAGCCCGAGATCACCCAGCGGGAATGTATCCGCTTGTCCATCGCCACGCATAGATACCATGGCCGTGGTCCAGGGGCCGACTCCCTTCAGGGCGGCCACGGTTTCAAGTTCCAGGTAATCCTCTTGATCCGCGCTCTGCAGACAGAGTTGACGCAGTGTGTCCCGGCGCCTGCCGGGCATGGGGAAGCGCCCGTCGTCAAGCTTGGCGATGGCCGCCGCAGCGGGGAATACCAGGCAGTCAGTATCGTCCCCGGCAGCTTTGGCCAGGCGGGCAATAACGCTGCGTGCCGCCTTGGTGCTTACCTGCTGGCCGACAATGCCGCGAAACGCGGATTCATAAAGTGACCAGTGCCCCAGTGATCGCACATCCTCGAAGCGGTCCAGTAATGGCGCCAGCAGCGAGTCCTGCCCCAGCACTTGCCGAATAGCGGCGGGGTTGGCGTCCAGGTCGAACATACGCCTTACCCTGGCAACCGTGGGCAACAGCTGGCCGTGGTCGGGAATCTGCAAGTCGAGCTGCAGTGCGTGCTTGCCTGGCAGGGGTCGCACGGTGAAACTTCCCGGGGCATTCCCGCTCTGGATATTGCGTTGGTAGCTATCACTGTTTACCGATTCCACACCCTCGATAGCGTGGCGGGAGAAGAAATTTGAGATACCTTCCCAGTCGTAGGGCGGTCGGTATTGCAGTTGCAAGCTGATACTGGATGTGTCTGAGCCGCGCTTGCGCTGTTTGCGCAGCGCCCCCGGCGCCAGTTTGAACTGGGTTTTAACGGCGCTATTGAATCTTCGGACGCTGCCAAAACCAGCCGCAAAGGCGACCTCCGTGATGGGCAGTGAGGTCTCCGCGAGCAACTTCTTGGCGAACAGCAGTCGCTGGTTCAGGGCAACAGCCTGGGGTGAAACACCCATCTCGCGCTGGAACAGTTTGCGCAGGTAGCGCTCACCGATACCCAGGCGCCCGGCAAGGTCAGCCAGGGAGCCATCGTTGAGGGCACCCTGCTGTATCAGCGCCAGGGCACGCTGCACCGTGGTGGACGTGCCATTCCATGCGGGGCTGTTGGGTGCTGACTCCGGACGACAGCGCAGGCAGGGTCGATACCCGTCCCGGGCGGCAAGGGCGGCGCTGCGATAGTAGGAGACGTTCTTCTCCGCGGGTGTCCGGGCAGGGCAGATGGGCCTGCAATAAATGCCGGTGGTGCGCACAGCGATGTAAAACTCACCATCAAAGCGCGGGTCCCGGGACAGGCGCGCCCTGCGGCAGACTTCCACATCCAGCCCCTGATCCACGGCGGTAGCTTCCTGGTCAATGTCCATGATTGGAATATAGTCCCCCGGGGGCTCGGGTACTAGTCAAAATCGGCCCTGTATCTTCCGGCACGGGATGCTGTTTTTGTCGCCTCGGCGTATTACACTAGCGAGCGCAAGCCAGCGCACCGTGCGCGGCGTTTTACAGGGGAATATTCATGCGCAGAATATGTTTGCCGTTATTGTCGTTATTACTGGTGGCCTGCCAGTCCGCCTACTATGGTGCCGCGGAGCAAATGGGCTACCACAAGCGGGATATTCTGGTGGATCGGGTGGAAGACTCACGTGATGCCCAGCAGGAGGCGGAAGAACAGTTCCAGTCGGCGCTGGAGCAGCTGACGGAGTTGACCAACTTTGACGGTGGTGACCTGGAAGACATGTACGACGCCATGGTCGAAGAGTATGACGATTCCGTCGCAGCAGCAGACCTGGTGAGCGAGCGCATCAACGCTGTCGACCACGTTGCCGAGGCGCTGTTCGACGAGTGGCAGGACGAAATTGGGCAGTACAGTAGTGCACGCCTCAAGGCCGATAGCCAGAGCAAGCTGCGGGAAACGCGGCGGCGCTATGACGGTATGATCACGGCCCTGCGCAAGTCCGAAGCGAAGATGGCCCCGGTGTTGACCGCGCTTAATGACAATGTGATGTACCTCAAGCACAACCTCAATGCCCGCGCGGTTGCTTCCCTCAAGGTGGAGTTCGGCGCTATCGAGGATGACATCGAGGCCCTGATCCTGGAGATGCGCAAAGCCATCGCCAGCTCTGACGACTTTATCCAGAGTATGCAGTGAGCCCAGGCCTATGAACCTTGTCGTTTATGCAGTGCCTTTTTTCGCGCTCGCCATTGTGGTGGAACTGGCCTATGGCCTGCTGCAGCACCGTAATACCTACCGTCTCAACGACAGCGCCAGCAGCCTGTTCCTGGGTGTACTCAGCCAGGCCCGCCGTTTTGTCACCCTGGGGGTGGGCGGCTATGTCTACTACCTGGTCACCGAGTACTTTGCACTGCCCCTGATGGACGCAAGTCATTGGTTCACCTGGGTACTGGCCATGGTGCTGTATGACTTCTGTTATTACTGGCTGCATCGCATGGGCCATGAGCGCACTATTTTATGGGCCGCCCATGTGGCCCATCACCAGAGCGAGGATTACAACCTGACTACCGCCCTGCGCCAGACCAGCACCGGGTTTTTGTTGGGGTGGATCTTCTATATTCCGATGTTCCTGTTGGGTATTCCAGCGGAGGTCGTGGTGACAGCGGGTTCTATCAACCTTATCTACCAGTTCTGGGTGCACACCGAGCATGTGCCTAAACTGGGTTGGTATGAATGGATTTTCGTCACTCCCTCCAATCACCGGGTGCACCATGCGCAGAATGACAGGTACCTGGATCGTAATTACGGCGGCCTGTTTATCCTGTGGGATCGCCTGTTTGGAACCTTTCAGGAGGAGCTGGAAGAAGAGCCTGTCATTTTCGGTATTCGCGGCCCACTGCAAAGCTGGAACCCGCTAACCGCGCTGACCCACATTTATGTCGGTATGGCACAGGACAGTTGGCACACATCCCGCTGGCGCGACAAGTTGCGGGTGTGGGTATCACGCACTGGCTGGCGCCCGGCAGATGTGGCGCAGCGCTATCCCCGGGAAAAGACCGACCTTGATCATTTCCAGCGTTACGACCCGCAGGTGTCCCCCCTGGTATCGTGCTACGCCTTGTTCCAGCTGCTGGCGGTGGTGTTGCTCGTGGGTGTGGTGCAGCAGAGCGAATTTGCTTACTGGCAGGGATTTTCCCTGTGGGCACTGCTACTGGGCACCACTGTGGTCACCGCCCTGTGGTTGGAGGGCAGGTCCTCGGAGCAGCTGTTTAACTGGGAACTGTTGCGCCTGGGGCTCTTCGGCCTGCTGTTGCTGGTCACCGGGCCCACCGGCTTAGCGCTGGCCGCCGCCCTGTTTTATGGGGCCGCCAACCTGCTGTTCCTGGCTTTCTTAAGGCAACAGCCGGCGGCTGGGAATGCGGCAGCGGCACTGTGACACCCTAGTCATTCGCCACCAGCAATAGTGGCTCCACGCTGCATGATTTACCTTTGCTGTCCAGGTAGATCGTGCCACCGACAATACTGGCACTTAGCTGTACGGTTCTGTCGAGTAGCTTGCTGGCTGCGATTACTTCATTCCAGTCCATTTGCCAGACGCTTATTTGCGGCAAGTTACTGATCGCTGCACCGTTTAACTTCCACCAGGTTGGCGCACTTTTGGCAAAGGCATAGACGCTGACCTGGCGGGCACGACCGCAGGCCTTGCGCAGGCGCGGCTCCTCGGGCTGGCCCACTTCTATCCAGTGTTCGATTTCACCACTGTCGCTGTGCAGCCACAGGTCCGGTTCGTCAGCAGTGGATATTCCCCGCGTGAATTCAAGCCGGGGTGCACTGTTCAGGCAGTACGCCAGCAGGCGCACCACCATACGCTCCAGGGTTTCTGAAGGGTGCTGCGCCAGGGTCAGGGACAGTGTTTCATAGTGGTTGCGGTCGCTATCTGCTAACTCAAGCTGCGCTTTGTAGATGGTGGGCTTTAATGCCATGTCAGGTCATCATCCTTGTTGTTGCCGGAGTTGGTCAGTGGGGTGAAGTGGTAGGTGATCGCCCCTGGCCTTATTGCGTGGGATTGTTGCGCACATTCCACAATACGATTGCACTGAGCAAGGCGACCGATAAATCGACGCCCATACGCAGTGTCTGGACCTGCCCTGGCAGGGGCAGGCTGTGATACAGCCAGGCAGTGACCAACGCAGGAATTACTACTGCCAGAAACAATGAAAATCGGGATTGCCCGAACAGGCCCAGTGCAATGATGAGGTAAACCGCGCCCAACAGGGCATCCCCAATTGCCATGCCGGTTAGCTCCCGGTGCCACAGGGCCGCGATATGTGCCAGCCCGGAAAGACACAACAGACAGGCGGCCACTACGCGCAGCAATGAAATGAAACGGTTTGGCATGGTGGTTCCGGCTTATTGGCTGGCCAGTTTGGCCAGCGCCACTCGCGAAGCATTGACCTTGCCAAGGGTAGCAGAAATTCGTTCACCGGCGGCGATCAACTTGTCCAGGTCCAGGCCGGTTTCCACACCCATGCCATGCAGCATGTAGACCACGTCTTCGGTGGCGACATTGCCCTTGGACCCGGGCGCGTAGGGACAGCCGCCCAAGCCAGCTACGGAGGCGTCAATGGTGGGGATGCCATACTGTAGTGCGATAAGAATATTGCTCAGGGCCTGCCCGTAGGTGTCATGGCAGTGCACGGCTAATTGCTCGGGCTGAAAACGCGCTAGCAGGCAGTCCAGCAATCGCTGCATACTGCCGGCCGTGCCGGTGCCAATGGTGTCACCCAGGGAGACTTCGTAGCAACCCAGTGAGAATAATTCACCGGTAACGTCCGCCACCACCTGCGGGGATATTTCTCCCTCATAGGGGCAGCCCAGCACACAGGATACATAACCGCGCACGGGAATGTTGTGCTCCTTGGCAGCGTCCATGACTTTGGCAAAGCGCTGCAGGCTTTCGGCGATACTGCAGTTAATATTCTTGTGGGAAAAGGTTTCTGAGGTGGCGGCGAAAATTGCCACCTCGTCGGCCCCCGCCGCCAGCGCGTGCTCGAAGCCGCGCAGATTGGGAGTCAGCGCCGCATAGCGTACGCCCGGGTGACGCTGTATGCCCTTGAAGACCTGCTCACTATCCGCCATTTGCGGCACCCACCTGGGGTTCACAAAACTGCCTGC
>CBDTVJ010000222.1:0-6712 GCA_965363655.1 uncultured Halieaceae bacterium
CCTCTGGATCATCAGGTCTTTGCATGGAAAACCCGGTCATTACCCTGTCGCTGGCACAGCTGTCACTGGCGTTTATCCCCGTTGCTATAACCATCCTTATCTTACTCAAGTGGTCATTTGCCGTTGGCAATGCGCTCTACGCCCTGGGGCGCATGCTGGTGCAACTGCTGTTGATTGGATATGTCCTGGCGTGGATTTTCGGGGCGGGCAACGGCTGGCTGATCCTCATGGTGCTGGCCATCATGTTACTGGCCTCCAGTTGGATCGCGCTGGGCACGGTCAAGGCCCATCGACGCGCCTTGCTGACCGCCTCGTTGGTCGCTATCAGTGTGGGTGGCGGCCTGACATTGTTGTTGATAACGCAGTTGGTGCTGCAAATGGAGCCCTGGTACCTGCCGCGTTACATGATTCCCCTGGCCGGCATGGTCTTCGCCAATGCCATGACGGCGGTGAGCCTGGCAGGCGAGCGCCTTTACGCGGAACTGGAGCACGGCCTGCCCTGGGAGGAAGCGAGGCTGATCGCCTACCAGGCTGCGATGATTCCAGTTATCAATTCACTGTTCGCGGTAGGGCTGGTGTCCCTGCCCGGTATGATGACCGGGCAGATCCTCTCCGGCGTGTCGCCACTGGTGGCGGCCCGCTACCAGATTATGGTGATGTGTATGATCTTTGCGGCGGCGGGGATTTCCACGGCAATCTTCCTCGCGCTAAACCAAAAGCGTGTGCTTGCCCATGCCTGGTGATGGCAAGGTTTCTTACCCACGGCACCGGACAGCACGCGAAAAACACTACTGCTGAAGGTCTTTCGCCACACTGATGGCGCCGCGCACCTGCCCAAGACTATAGCCGGTTGCCCAGTCGTCAGGGTAGTACTCGCCCAGTACAGAACGCACCGGCTCCGACAGGCCCTTACCGTGACAGACCAGGCACAGTGGCTCCACGCCCTGGGCTTGCATATAGCGATAGCGTTTGCCGTTCATGCCCGAGTGGGTCAGCTTGGCAGCGTCTTCACCGGCTGACTGGCGCAGATTGAAGTCCAGTAAGGCGGAGCGTTCCCACGTGTCTGGCTGCGCCCGGCTGGCGTTGCGGGACTTCAGGCTTACCCGTTTGACCTGCCAGCCCGATTCGGCACTGAGCATGTCGGCGATTCTGGGTGCCGCACTGGCGCAGACCTCAATCGCAGTTGCCGGCCCGCCGTCGTTCATCGCCTGTTTCAGCTGCGGTTTCAATTCACTGATGAATCGCTGTGCCAGTACCTCGGCCTGTTCCTGTAGCGTGCTGTCGGCAGCATCGTCAGCGACACTGGCGGAGCAGCAGATTAGAAGTAGCAGTGTGATAAGCCGTGGCATGTTTTTTCCCTTTGTGTCTTGACCAGATAGAGAGTAACCGGACGCTACTGTTTTCACTTTGATATAGCTCAATGCTTGTGTGTGCGTGAGATGCCGCTGGAAACCTTATTTGTTGATCGAGCGCAACACTACGGCGCGCTAAACAAACCTGCGTGGCCTATACTAAACGTGGGGGTAAATATCATATGCGACATGGCCAATTTTCCAACTGCCTGCTCGGGCGCGCCTGTCGGCGACTGCTGTTGTTGTGTGCGCTGGCATTGCTGTCATTCAATGCCCTGGGGGACGCCTGGCTCATTGACGTAGAGGGTGCCATCGGTCCGGCGACGGCGGACCATATGATACGTGGCTTGGCAGATGCCCAGGCGGCGAGTGCGGAGCTGGTTATCCTTCGTATCGACACACCGGGCGGCCTCGACACGGCGATGCGTGACATGATCAAGGCGCTGCTCGCCAGTCCGATGCCGGTGATTGCCTATGTCGCTCCCAGCGGCGCCCGGGCCGCCAGCGCCGGTACCTATTTGCTGTACGCTTCCCATCTGGCGGCCATGGCCCCGGGCACCAACCTGGGTGCTGCCACGCCAGTGCAGATCGGCAAACCCGGCCTGCCGCGACTTCCCGCTGATGAGAGTAATGGAGACGAGCCCGCTCCCCAGCCGGCAACGCCCATGGAGAATAAGATCGTTAACGATGCGGTGGCCTATATCCAGAGCCTGGCGCAGTTGCGAGGTCGCAACGCCGAGTGGGCAGAGCAGGCCGTGCGCGAGGGCAGTAGCCTGTCCGCTGAGGATGCGCTGCGCGCAGGAGTGATAGAAATTATTGCGCCGTCAATAGCGGACCTGCTCAAGCAAGCGGATGGCCTGGAACTGAAAGTAGGGGAAACATCACAAACCCTTGCTACCGGCGACCTCGCTATCCATTCGCACCAGGTTGACTGGCGCAGTGAGTTCCTGGCAGTGATCACCGATCCCAATGTAGCTTACCTCCTGATGCTGATCGGTATCTATGGCCTGCTTATCGAATTCTATAATCCTGGAATCGGCCTGCCCGGTGTGGTGGGTGCGATCTCTCTACTGTTGGCGCTTTATGCGTTCCAGGCTCTGCCCATAAGTTATGCGGGGCTGGGCTTGATACTGTTGGGTGTTGCCCTCATGACGGCGGAGGCGTTCGCGCCCAGTTTCGGTATTCTGGGCCTGGGGGGTATTGTTGCCTTTGTAGTGGGTTCCATCATGTTGATGGATACCCAATTGCCCGCCTACCAGATCGCCCTGCCAATGATTCTGGGCTTTGCAGTAGTCAGCGCCGGTATTTTGGTCTTTGCCATGGGCATGATTATTCGTGCCCGTCGTGCCGAGGTGGTCACCGGGCTGGATCACCTTTATGGAGCGCCCGCCGAGGTTGAGTTGGTGGAGCGGGGCCATGCCTGGGTTCGGCTGGACGGTGAATTGTGGGCGGCAAGATGTGCCGATGAGCTGGTTGAACATGATACGGTAACGGTAGAGTCGATCGACGGGCTGACGTTGTGTGTACGTAAGGATAATGAGGAGTAACAGAATATGATGGATTTTCAGTACTTTGGTGTAGTCATCCTGTTTCTCGGTGGCGCCCTGGCATTTTCCATGTTCAGGGTGCTGCGCGAATATGAACGCGGTGTGATCTTTATGCTGGGGCGCTTTTACAAGGTAAAGGGGCCCGGACTGGTCATTGTAATACCTGTTCTGCAGCAAATGGTGCGCGTTGATTTGCGCACCATTGTGATGGACGTGCCGACACAGGATGTTATTTCGCGGGACAACGTATCGGTGCAGGTAAACGCGGTCATCTATTTTCGAGTGTTAGATCCCGAGAAGGCAATTATCCAGGTGGAGAATTACCTCGAGGCCACCAGCCAATTGTCCCAGACGACCCTGCGATCTGTCCTGGGGCAGCACGAGCTGGATGACATGCTGGCCGAGCGCGAGCAACTCAATGCCGATGTGCAAAGTATCCTGGACAAGCAGACCTCCGCCTGGGGCATCAAGGTTGCCAATGTGGAAATCAAGCACGTGGACCTGAATGAAACCATGGTCAGGGCCCTCGCGAAGCAGGCAGAGGCCGAGCGCGAGCGCCGTGCCAAGGTGATCCATGCGCTGGGTGAGGCTGAAGCAGCAGAAAAACTGGCGGAAGCGGCGAGTATACTTTCGAAGCAGGACCAGGCAATACAGCTACGCTATCTGCAGACCCTGGTGGAGATCGCCGGGGATAAGAGTTCCACCCTGGTATTTCCGGTGCCGATTGACCTGCTGGATAAACTGCGTTCCTGAGTGATTGGCTGATTCCCGGTAGGTCCCGGGAATCAGGTCCTGGGCGTAATAACCGATATTTGCCAGGACTATGCATCTACAAGTTTCTATATGTGTGGCTTGATTTTGTCGCGGCTGACGCCCCGCGCGGCTGTTGCAGGCGTTAATGGCCCGCGCCACTCGAGAGGAATCGATGAAAATTAGCAAATTAATGAGTAAGGATGTCATTGCAGTAGAAATGGATGACCCCCTCAGTAAAGTTAAAGATCTATTTGAAGAAACAGGATTCCATCATTTGCTGGTGGTGGAAGATAAGAGATTGTTCGGTGTAATTTCGGATCGGGACTTGCTTAAATCACTTAGCCCGGCAATAGATACCGTGGCTTCCACTACCAAGGATATAGCTTGTCTCAACAAAAAAGCTCATCAGGTAATGACTAGAAAGCCTATATCGATCGATGAAACTTCTACAGTAGAAATCGCCATTGAAATATTTAATCAAAATAACATATCGTGTATACCCATCATCAATAGCGATAGAATTCCAATAGGTATAATCTCTTGGAGGGATATAATGCGAGTGCTCGGCAAAGTAAAATGAATAGCGTAAAAAGGGCCATGAGTTTGACTGCCTTATGCTTCGCGTCAGCCAGTAAATTACGGCAGCGTTAAAAGGCCTCGAGTGGAGAAGAAATACATACTCTTTCACACTGGCAAGGCAGCCCTTTTTCTTTTTTATGCACTTGTCTTTCTCCTGCTGGTATTCGTGTATCTCGGCCTCACACAGAATGTCACAAAGGCCAATATGCTTGGTAGTGCTATGCTCTATCTGTCAATTGTCGTTTTCTATGCGTTTCGCATAGATCGAACGTCCAGGGGTAAACGCTTATGATGACCGTTCCTGGCCAATTAACGACTACAGGCTGCCGGTACGCGCTTATAGCGGGCTCCAGCTGTCTGCGTCATGTGCCCGATCGGAGAAACCGTGGAAACACCTAGCGCCGATTTGGATCAGCGAGGCTTCTTTTCACTGGCCGTTTCTCCTGAAGTATTACCGAGAGCCATTAAGGTTTCCCTTCTGGTCGGCACCATACTGGCCCTCATCAACCACGGAGAGAAAATACTAACTCTATCTGTAAGCAGCCAGGATCTGTTCAAGGTTTTTCTTACCTACCTGGTGCCGTATGCTGTATCCACCTGGTCAGCGGTAAGGGCAATAGAAGCTAATGCTGTTAAAGGCACCTAACCAGCCAAGTCACACGGAGACCGAAACCGCTGCGCGGTTTCGGCGCTCGTGCTGCAAGAGTTATATGCTATCGCTCGAATACAACATTCCTACATTAATGTAGTAAGCAAGGATATAGATGAAAAAAATAGGTGCGATTTTCGTCGGTGTTTTAATCGTCACAGCTGTAATTATCTTTCTAAATAAAAGCGATGCTCCAGCAGCAAAGGCTAGTTCAGAATTACTGGAGTGGAAGGAGAAAGCACAAATATTTGACTTTAACGGATATAAGATATCCTACCATGATACAAAAGACTCCTCGAAAGAGGTTGTGCTATTAATGCACGGATTTCCAACATCCTCATGGGATTGGCGCTTCGTATGGACAGAGCTTCGAGGGCAATACCGACTGATAGCACTGGACATGTTGGGTTTCGGTTTATCGGATAAGCCTAAAGACAAGGTATATTCTATCTATGAACAGGCTGATATCCAGGAATCACTATTAAAGCATTTAGGAATTAGAGACGTAAATTTATTAGCCCACGATTATGGTGATATCGTGGCGCAAGAAATGGTAGCTCGGTTTGATGAGAGAAAGAAGAACGGCGATGAACTGAATATAAAATCATTAGTCCTTCTAAATGGTGGAATATTTCCAGAACAGCATCAACAGCGCATCATTCAAACGTTGTTAAATAGCCCTATCGGTAGCTTGGTTTCAATGTTTTCAACGCAGCAAATATTTAACAACAGTTTTATACCTGTCTTTGGAGAGCAAACAAAACCCACCAAACGGGAAATGGACGACTTGTGGTATCTGATTAGTCGTCAGGGTGGTCATCAGCTCAATCACAAATTAGTTCATTTTCTGGATGATCGAATTGAATATCGGAAACGTTGGGTTGGAGCCTTACAAGCAACTGAGATTCCAATATTGTTGATTGATGGCATTTCTGATCCAGTAGCGGGTAAGCAGACGGTAGAAAGATATTTAGAGTTGATTCCAAATCCAAATGTGGTTGAGTTAGAAAATATTGGACATTACCCGCACACTGAGGCTCCAAAGAAGGTGGTAAAACACTATAGGGAATTTATGAGCTCATTTTAGAATGGAAGCGGAAATGAACGCATATAACAAACAAAGACTGCCGGATGCTACACACTGCGGCTTTGGCCGTTAAAATTACCATCGCAGGAAAACTCAATGGAACTCGAAAAAAACTGGGATCAGATCCTGGAAGTTATTCAGAAGGCCAAGAAGTCAAATCGATTTTTTTCAATTGCCACTGTAGATGCTGAGGGAAATCCGCATGTAACACCGATTGGCCATGTTTTTTTCCGGAAGGATATGACGGGATACTATTTTGACGAGTATTCTGTGGCAATGCCCAGGAACTTTGAATCAAACCGCAATATATGCCTAATGGCCGTAAACAGCAGTGTGAGTTTTTGGTTGATATCACTGCTGAGGGCAAGGTTTTCTAGCGCTCCAGCAGTGAGACTTAGCGGTACGGTGGGCGACATCCGTAGCGCAACGCAAGAAGAAATCGATTTGCTTGACGAATCTATATCTCCTACCAGGTTTTTGAAGGGCCATAAGCTTCTTTGGGGTAATCTCACGAAGGTGCGGGATATTCGGTTCTATGGTTTTGTGCCTGCGAAGTACCCTGTGATGTGCGAGAATCTATGGGCGGAATAAACGTGACCAGTTTTCGCTTTAACAGGTCAAGGCATCAGGGACATGCTAACGCTTGCCCCTGCATAAAGCGGTATGCAAATAGACCAAACCTTGTCTTTAACGAATAACTCCCGATCGGAATATATATGAAATTATTAGTACGTAACCTGGATCG
>CBDTVJ010000223.1:0-6693 GCA_965363655.1 uncultured Halieaceae bacterium
AATTATAGAAGCCTTTGATTTCCAGATACCGGTTCACTAACGAAGGCTGTCCTTCCGGGAGCTTGACCAGAAAGCGCGCCTCGCGACGCAGGTATTGATCGATAGCCCGCGAAAGATACACTACCAGAGCATTCAACTTCTGCACAAAGGCTTCTATAATTGGGGCGGCTCGGGTAATTGCTCTGCCCAGACACACCCTTCCCACCTTCCACGGCACGTACTGGATAATCATGACAACAGAATTCAAGCCCTATACACAGCGACAGGAAAAATTTGGCAGCTGGATAATCAGCAAGATCGGCCGCTGGCAGACCACCGTTTATGAACTCACCGGCGGCAAGGTGTGGAATAAATTCCTCGGTTCCGCGGTCGCCATACTGACAGTGACTGGACGCAAAACAGGCGCTGTGCGGAAGGTTCCCCTGCTGTACCTGCAACACGGCGACAACGTCATCATGACAGCCTCGAAAGGCGGGATGTCCACGCTGCCTGTCTGGTACCACAATGTAGTAGCCGCCGACACCGTCGACATTCAAATTGGTAATGAAAAAAAAACCTATCGCATGCAAGAGGCCAGCGAGGAGGAGGAGACAATCCTGTGGCCACTGCTGGAGGATATGTATTCGGACTACAAAGAGTACCGTGCGCGCGCGGCAGGTATTCGCAGGATTCCAGTATTGGTCTTCTCACCTGTTACGGCTGCTTAGGACAATGGCTGGCGACAGCAAGCAGAACGATATGACAGTCCAGCCAGGCAGGTATCGGCACTTCAAGGGTGCCCAGTACGAAGTCCAGGGTGTTGCCACACACTCAGAAACCGGCGAGGAACTGGTGGTGTATATACCCCAGTATGGTGAGAGGGAACTTTGGGTGCGACCCGTCTCCATGTTTCTGGAAACTGTGGTTCGCGACGGAGTCGAGCAAGCCAGGTTTACCCGCATCGAAGATGCCTGAATAAACCAGGTCGCATTACACAGTATTACAGCAGAGGCTCCGGCTCCCCCACCGCATTAATAACCTGGGCGTGGCTGCGGTTAAGTAGGCTGGGTTCGGCCAGCCCACAGGAATGGGCGATCACTTCCACTTCATGCATCAGGTTTTTGGCGTAACTGGCCACGCGGCCTGCCTTGTCCGTAGGGTCCAGTCCCTTCTGCAAGTCCTCCTCATGCGTGGTAATACCGGTTGGGCAGGTGTTCTTATTACACTGCAGCGCCTGGATACAACCCAGCGCAAACATAAACCCCCTGGCCGAGTTGACACAATCCGCTCCCACGCACAGCGCTGCGGCAACACCTGCGGGATTAATCATCTTGCCCGAGGAGATCACACGAACGCGATCGCGCAAGCCGTGCTGCACCAGTTTATCCACCACCATTGGCAGGCTGCGGCGTACCGGCAAGCCCATATAGTCCATCAGGCTCTGGGGGGCGGCACCGGTGCCTCCGTCAGCGCTGTCCACCGTGAAGAAATCAGGTGCGTAGTCCAATCCCCGGTCATTGATACGTTGGAACAATTCATCCAGCCAGCCGGCCTGGCCGATAACGGCCTTTATCCCGACCGGTTTGCCGGTGACTTCCCGCACCCGGTGAATCATGTCGAGTAGATCGTCAATGGATGCAATATCCGGATGTCGATTAGGGCTGAGGGAATCCTCACCTGCGGGAATACCCCGGGTACGGGCGATCACCTCAGTGACCTTGGCCGCCGGCAATATCCCTCCCTTGCCGGGCTTGGCACCCTGGGACAACTTGATCTCAAACATGCGCACCTGTTTATGACTCGCCATCTCCCGCAATTTGTCGTCGCAGAGATTGCCCTGGTCATCCCGCACCCCGTACTTCGCAGTACCAAGCTGGAACACGATGTCGCAACCACCCTCCAGGTGGAAGGGTGAGATAGCGCCCTCCCCTGTATTCAACCAGATACCCGCCTGCTGCGCTCCCCTGGACAAGGCACTTATCGCAGGAGCCGATAGCGCGCCGAAACTCATGGCGGAAATATTGAAAAAAGAATCCGTACAGTAGGGGTTTCTGGCGTAGCCCTCGCCGAAGTGGATGACGCTACGCGGCCCAATCTCCTCTTCCAGCGGCGGGAACAGGCCATTGAGGAAAATAAAGTCCCCCGGCTGGTTCAGGGGATGGGTAGATCCAAATGCCACGGTTGAATCCAGATCCTTCGCGGCCCGGTATACCCAGGCTCTCTGGGCCCGATTGAAAGGCAGTTCCTCCCTGTCCTGGGCAAAGAAATACTGCCGAAAGAACTCTCCCAGATGCTCAAATATGTAACGAAAGCGACCGATCACCGGATAGTTGCGACGAATGGTCTGGCTGGTCTGGGTTACATCCACAATGTACATGTAGATCACTGCCAGGATTAGCAGGCCGAGTAAGAAGCTCAGCAACAAGGCGCCAATTTCCAGGAAGCCCAAAGCAAACTCGTGCAGTACATCCATTTTCATGTCCATGGAGGAATCTCTTGCGAAGGAATTAGCGGTTGGAGTATGGCACAGGCAACAGCTTGCCGTTCTAACACATACGGCTGGTAGCGCGGCGCCCAATCGCCTGCTGGCCCCAATGGGGGTGTCGATGCCTTGCGCAATACCTGCTATAAGGCTTCCTAGCGACGGGGGCTGATTCTGTCAACTGGCGTACCCCATATTCCAAACTGGCGCGTTCGAGCTATTTTCTCCAGTGTCTGGTACTCGAACGGGGCGTCGGGAAGGGCTACTGCCCACCCCCTTTCCAACAGGTATGCACTCAAGTCTACACCTTCATCAAAGTGCGTTGCCTTGACGCGGCACCAGCCAACGAAACTGCCATCACTATTCCTGTTCATTATTTCACAGCGTACGAAACCCTGGATTTTGAAGTCCAGTGCCACCGATGCGCGTGACCCGCAAACTGGAGGTAATCGATTACTTGAGCAAGTACGATTGGTCTTGGGGATGTGGAGGCCGTAGAGATGTATCGTTTTACCGTTAATTCTCAGGGTTCCATCCTCGTTGACACGAGCGGAACTGGATATTTCATAAGCGAGCAGAGGCGCAACCCAAAGGGCGAAACACGCTAGAAAGATGCTGGCCAGGTTCCTCATGTTGCATCGCGTTTTCATCACTTGAGTCTAGGTTTATTTGGCCGGCGCAACAAGCTGGATATTGAGCAGTTCAAGACACCCGCGGATGCACAGGCGCTCATACCTGGTGACGAATCTGCTCCAGGCAACAACCTAAAGAATCTTTTTGAACTGCCGGTTATTTTCTACGCGGCCTGCTTGTCTATCACTGCAATACTTACAGTGATTCTTCGATGAACACATAGTGATTCTCCGGGTTTCTCTGGGCATAAATCTGCGGTAAGAAAAAAGGCAAGCTACCCACCTCTTCCACCTGGTGCCGCAACCATTCATTCACCATGTCCGGGTGATAAATCTGTGTTCGTAAATACAGGTTCAGCAGTGCGCCAAGCAGCGGTACATCAGCACCAATGTGCGCCTCCAGCCGGTAGCGTGTGCCGCCCTCTGCCGCTGTGAAATTGTGCTGCAGGGTTGCAAACTGTATTCCAGCGAGCTGGGCCTTGGCCACCATGCCTGCATCTGAAAAAGATGTCAGCCTCGCGGCACCGCTGCTGTCGTAAGGGCCAAACCATTCATCCCTGGCTACCACGGCCCCCTGGCCCATGCCAGGCCGGCCGTCACTGGCGGGCTCTGCGATCCAGATGGTGCCGTGCTCTGTGGGATGAAAGAAGTGGTAGAGAGGGTAAGTGACTCCCTGGTATTCAATGGTGGATATCGGCAGTACGCGGTAAAACCATGCCACCATTGCAGGCGTTATCCCCGGCAACAGCGCGTGATCGACCTGAATCTGGAGCGTGCCATTGGCTGTATATGCCACCCGCTTGGTCGCCAGGCGATGATCTGGCAATTCCCAGGGCAACTGCCTTGGTGGATCGCGTTTAAGTGGCCCAGGATCATATAGCCAAAAGGCCAGGACAATCAGTAGCAGTGCTGACAGAAGGAGTGCAGCTAACCCTATTCCCGCTATTCGCATAGGTTTGACTTCGATTTTGAAGTTAACTTCTCGATACCCAACTGCCCGTTATCCGGCAACAACAGATCTTCACAGCACTAGTACTGCGCGAACCAGTCATCGAGGAGCCGCAGAACCTCGGCAAGGATTTCACCGTCCAGATTGGCCTCGGCCTCCGCGTAGACAAATTCTTCGGTATATACGGTGGGGTCCGGTTCAACCCTGGCGCTGTTGTCGGCGTTAGAGACATCCAGAGTCACCGCCTTAAACCCGTCAGGCGCATTGCTCCAGGGTTCCCATATTGGCAGGCTGTTGCCGTTGGGGTTTCCCGTATGCGCAAAACTACTCCAGTAACTCACCATGATCTCACTCATCGTCGCCCTGCTGGCGGCGTTGCCCTCATTGAAGAAAAGATCCGTAAAGGCGGGAAAGATAAATACATCTTCATTGCCCATCATGAAGCTAATCTCCGAGCTATGAAAAGCGCCCCCGGTGTCACCGAAATCCCCTGGTGCCGGGCTGTTGCCGTCCTCATCACTGGAACCCCAGTTGAATCGATACACGTAAAACTCTGGCATGTCATCGACATCGCGCAGCCAGGTGCCCAGATTGTCAGCACCAGTAACCCGCCAGGCGTCGCTGACGTAGCGCCCGACCGCGGCGCGCAATTCTTCGGGACCCTCGGGATAGGCGTTGAAACCCAATGGATTGGTATAAAGTTTAAACTCGTCCCTGTTGGTGCCAAACAGCAACGGAGTCTTGTTGGGGAAGTCGCCGGTAATGAGAAGATCGTAGCCCGCAGCGGGGATGACCACACCATCTCCTATGATTTCGCTGACCACACCATCACCCTCGACTTCCATGGGATTAGCTGTGCCCAGCAGCGTCTGCGGATCGACTTTACGCAGGTAGTCGGCCATCTCCTCATTCGTCAGTGGCTGCTCGGGCGCTCCTTCGAAAGCCATCAGGTCATCGACCAGCTGCTCGGCTTCCTGCTCGGCGACCTCGGTACTGGTCACGCTGCCCCCCAGGCTTTGTATAATGCCCTTGTGAAACAGCGCCCTGGCCTGCTCACTGATGACCAGTGTGAGTACGTCAGCGGCCCCGGCTGATTCACCGGCAATTGTGACGTTATCCGCATCGCCCCCGAATGCGGTGGCATTGTTCTGCACCCATTTCAGGGTCTCAATGATATCCAGCGTGCCGTAATTGCCAGAGCTGTCCAGTGCGTCATCGTCCTGCAGGGCCGTGTAGTATAGCCAGCCCAATACACCGAGGCGGTACTGGACGGTGACTACCACCATATTGCCGCGCTCCGCGAGTCTGGCCCCGTCGTAGACCGGGAATTCCTGACCGGTATCGCCATTGTCATTACCGCCGCCATGAATCCACACAAAAACCGGGAGATCACGCTCCTGCGTCTGTGGCCGGAAAACATTGAGATATAGGCAATCCTCATTGCCAGCGTACAGATTGCTGAAATACAGGAACTGCGGGCAGAAGTCCGGCAGTTCCTGTGCCATCAGCGCCGCAGTCCAGGGCTCTACTGCCCGCGGTGCTTTCCAGCGCAGTTCCCCCAGCGGGGGCGCGGCATACGGTATGCCAAGGAATTGCCAACTGGCGGCCCGTTCGCTATCCAGGCCTTCGATAGGGCCGCTATCAATGATCACTGTTGTGCCAAGAGGAACTGGCCCCCTGGCCGGATTGCCATCACTGCCGTCGGAACAGGCTGCCAGTGCGAGTGTTACAGCTACTAATATAATACGTGGATAAGTGAACAAACTATGATTCCCCTGGGCGCTGGTGAAGGCCGTCATTGTGCACACGCGGGCGGACTTCTGGCAACTGATTGTGATAAGCCAGGCCCTCGCTTGTTGGGCTCGTGGATGAATTTGGTGCGCAATGCGCCATTATGGGGCACTCCTGGCATTGAAAGCAGTTGCGGGCACAGCAGCGGCTGTTGGTCTACCAATTTTTCTCACTAAAACAAGAGCTTGGCGTTTCGCCGCTGAGTTGGCTCGAACCTTGCTATCTTTTTGCACCATTGTGCGATTGCCTGGGACTGGACCTTTAAGTGTGTCCCGCTTTCGTATTTTCAAACCACTACCAGAGGACATGCAATGAGTGCCAACCCAACCCGCCAACAGGCCATTCAGGCCATCACCAACCGCACCCCAATCGCTGTTGAAAAGCCGGACTTCCTTGGAAATATCTGGGCTGAAGACGTTTTTAACCTGGACAGAATGGAGTGGGCCCTGTCAAAGACCGCATTCAAGGCGATCAAGAAGACCGTACAGACGGGAGAACCGCTCGATGCCGCGACGGCTGATGTTGTCGCTGCAGCCATGAAAGAGTGGGCCGTAGCCAAGGGCGCCAAGTTCTTTTCCCATATTTTTTATCCCATGACCAATATCACTGCGGAAAAGCACGACAGTTTTATCATCACCAATTCAGAGGGCAGCGCCATTACCGAATTCAGCGGTAGCCTGCTTATAAAGGGAGAGCCTGATGGCTCGTCATTTCCCAATGGCAGCTTGCGCATGACTAATGCGGCGCGCGGCTATACCGCCTGGGATCCCACCAGCCCGGCGTACATTATGCAAACAGACAACGGCGCGACACTGATGATCCCCAGCGTTTTCATGTCGTGGACGGGCGAGGCACTGGAC
>CBDTVJ010000224.1:0-6691 GCA_965363655.1 uncultured Halieaceae bacterium
ACTGCGAAGCAGGCAGCTTGACTACGGGTGGAACGATTACAATCGAATTCGAGAATTTTAATAGCGGGATAGTATCCTTGGAAAACTTGTCGGGGATTGGAAGCCTTAAGGAGCATCCGGTGGACGCAAAACCTTCCAGGTTGACTCGCTTTCCTAGTCTGTCATTCTATATTCTAGAACCTAGAATATGAAATGACCATGCTACTAAAACCACAAGACATCTTGGTAATGCTCAAACTCCTGTCCATCGGGGGTCAAAACTGGACTTATGCGCGGCTGGGGGTGCAATTGGACATGAGTCCGTCGCAGCTCCATGCTGCGGTAAAACGGGCGCTTGCGGCGCAACTCGCTGTAAAAAAGGGAGGGAGCATTGTCCCCAACCGGCGTAGCCTCGAGGAATTTCTGGTGCATGGCGTCAAGTATGTATTCGTGCCTGAGCTTGGGGGTCTGACACGTGGCATGCCCACCGGGTATGCCGCACCGCCTCTGGCAAGTCATTTCGTTGGTCCCGATGTGCCACCGCCGGTGTGGCCGACCCCGGATGGCCCCGTGCGTGGGCAGGCATTCTCGCCTTTGTACGCCCTGGCGCCTGGCGCCGCACGAAAAGACGCCAAGCTGTATGAATACCTGGCCCTGCTGGACGCCATCCGCGGTGGCCGTGCCCGAGAGCGTGACATGGCGATCAGGGAATTGAAGGCGCGTCTTGAGCATGATTAGAGCTCAAAATCCAAACAGCATCAGTAAGCAATATATGCAATTGCATATCTAAAGTTATAAACGATATATAATAATATATCTTTAATATAAGTAGATATACTATTATATATCGCTATGAATTATACAATTACACATATCGCCAACCAACTGAAGGCGGCAAGAGAAGCACAAGGGTTAAGCCAGCGAGCCCTGGGCAGGCTAGCGGGCGTTCCTCAAAGCCATATCTCAAAAATCGAAAACGGCACAGTTGATCTCAGACTGTCTAGCTTGATTGAACTTGCACGGGTATTAAGCCTTGAACTGATGCTTGTACCACGCAAGGTGTTGCCAGCGGTCAAGTCAATCGCTCGTGGCAGCGTCCGCACTTCTAAGCAAGTCCCTATTAATGATCAATCAACGATCAAGGAATTGAAGCGGATACAAAACACCGTCTCTGGTATTACTAAAGAACAACCGGCGATAAAGGAATTTGCGCAGATTCAGCGACAGATTAATGACATTCAACGCTTTAGAATTTCCGATCCTGATCTTGAGGCAATTCAAGAGGCAAGTAAGGCGCTTCAGACAATTAAATTTAATAACAGCTCTATAGAATCGGTTCGTAAAATTCTATCGGAATTTCAGAATGTACGTAACACTCTTGCCCATGCTTCCATCGACATGCCTGCGATAAAAACGGTACGTTCGGCTTATAGCTTAGAGGATGACGACAATGGCTAATGTTTCTGTCCTCGAAGTGCTCTTGTACAACAAACCGATTGGCACACTAACAAGAGTTGATGGCGATCGGACAATTTTTGCTTTCAATGATGAGTATGTTGCAGACCAAAGCAGACCAACACTCGGGCTTTATTTCAAAGACCAGCATGGTGAACTAAGAACTGATTTCGGCAAACCCAGACAGACAAGCATCATGCCTTTCTTCTCGAACTTGCTCCCTGAGGGACATATGCGTAAATACTTAGCAGAGCGAGCAGGAGTAAACCCCGTGAGAGAGTTTTTTCTTTTGTGGGTGCTCGGTATGGATTTACCGGGGGCTGTAACAGTTGTATCAGCAGATGGTGAAGACTGGCCACCTGCGGCCAATGTAGAAACAAACGGTGATGACGAAAAAGTGCAAGTCCTTAGGTTTTCACTTGCTGGAGTACAGCTAAAATTCTCAGCTATAAATGAAGCGACTGGCGGCCTGACTATTCCAGCGCGAGGGCTTGGAGGGTCCTGGATAGTCAAACTTCCCTCGCGCGAATATGCAGGAGTCCCGGAAAATGAATATTCAATGATGACTCTTGCCAGACAAATCGGGATGGATGTGCCAGCCACTGAGCTTATAGATATCGACCAAATTAGCAATCTACCTGGCGGTATGGAGAATTTGCGTGGGCAAGCATTCGCAATTGAGCGATTTGATAGATTAGCCGACGGTACAAAGGTTCACGCGGAGGATTTTGCTCAAATATTCAACTTGTATCCAACATATAAAAATAAATATGGGAGGGCTAGCTCACGTGACATTGCCAACGTAATTGCAGCAGAAGGAAGTAATGCAGATATTGCAGAATTTATTCGCCGCCTTACATTTAATACGCTTATTGGTAATGCGGACATGCATGTTAAGAACTGGTCATTAATATATTTAGATAGACGTAATGCTTCATTAGCACCAGCCTATGATTTCGTGTCGACGATTCACTACATGCCCGATGAGCTGGCGGGCCTTAAATACAGCCGGACAAAACGATTTGATGGCTTTTCAATAGATGAGCTAAAGCATCTATCCGCAAGAGCATTCCTTCCTGAACAGCTAGTGCTTGATACAGCTCAAGAAACGGTCGACCTGTTCCATCAGTATTGGCAATCCGAGAAGGCACACTTGCCTTTATCCTATGAAATCGTTCAATCAATTGAAAATCATGTTCAAAAGATACCCATTGCATCTGGAAGCTAATTGCTGACAGCCTGAGAAATGAAGTAAACCCGTAATGCCCAGACTCTCCAAATCCCGCATCATGTCTTCGATGAGGAAGCTTTTGCTGTTGCGTTGGATGCTGGCACTAAACGTCTACTAGTTTAGTGATAACTTTAATGTTTAGTGATAACTTTAATGTTAAAATAGAGACTTAATTCGCAGGTGCGAGAATAAAATACATGAATAGCCAATTAGATTACGAATCCGACTGGTTGATTGGAGAAGTGAAATTTGGCTCAAGAGCGGTTTCGCCAATACGTTCGTCAATCCTTCAGTTAGCTAACAAACTATCAAAAGAAAGAAAAAAGAAAGGATTCTTGTTGTTAATTGATTCTCATATTTCAGAAAAGCGAATAAATGAAGAGTGGACGTTAATTCAAAGGACGATCAATCCTGATATTTCTGCAAGAATTCATATTTACGTTAAAAATGGAGAAAGTGTTAAAGGTTGGCCAGAAGATCCTGACGATGAGATATCTGCGCACCTAAAAAAGGCTGCGAATGAAGAGCTTGCTGCTAAAGGTACCAAACTTCCGAAAATAGAATATTTCTCAGTAATTCTGCAAATATTGCTGCTGAACTGGACGGGGTATCCATCTCTGGAATCAAAAAAACTTACCATGAGGCGGTTAGGCAAATTAGCAGGATGCTCGTACCCCACAGTTGCCTCGGCAATAGATAGATTAAGAATCTATATCCATCAAACATACAGCGATGGGATTCAGTTAAAACGATTTCCTTTCGAAGAGTGGCACTCTATGATTCTCGGCGCTGACAGAATACGAGCAACAATGCGCTTCGTTGATAGGTCGGGCCAGCCGAGACGACAGAGCTACCTTATGGAGCAGCTGGCAAGAATGCAGTTGGGTCAGGTTGGAATTGGAGGCGTATCTGGAGCCGTTAGATATTTTCCTGATCTGGACATAACTGGTGACCCAAGGTTGGATCTGAGTATTCATGCTCCTGGAAAAGTCGCCAACATAGATTTCATCAATCAACTCGACCCGGCATTGGAACAGGCAGAAGACCCAATGGAGCCTGCCCAGGTAGTGCTTCATTTTGTAAGAAGTGATTGCAGTTTTTTTGGAAATGATTCGCGAGGAATCCGAGCAGCGAGTTGGGTTGAGTGTATGTTGGACTTGCATGAAATGCGACTAGGCACACAAGCGGAAGAATGGTTGAACAAATGGATCATCGAAAGAAGGTTAGGCGATGGATGACAATTACCCAGCCATAGTTCTTGAGGATGTGGCTAAATCGATTCCTCAAGAGTTCCACAAGTTAATAGTCGTGATAGGAAGCCTGGCAGCTGGTTATCACTTCTTTGGAGATGACAAGTCGAGATCGATTCGTACGAAAGATGTAGATTGCATGGTGATACCCAGGGTGGCGGCAGTAAATGCAGGTAAAGAGATTACTCAGAAATTACTGGAGTTGGGTTGGGAACCTAAGGCAAGTGAGGAGCACCCATTTCCAGCGAATCCGGAAACATCTGAAGCAGATCTGCCTGGAATCAGGTTGTACCCTCCGGGCCACAGAGGTTGGTTTCTAGAATTTCTTACTGAACCAGATCCAGATAGTGAGCGTAATCAGCAATGGATGAGGATAGAGCTCGATGATGGACATGCGGGATTAGCGAGCTTTCGCTATCTATCGTTGACTGTTTTTGAACCACTTGAGACGGAATTTGGCATTCGTTATGCACAACCAGCGACTATGGCATTGGCAAACCTGCTTGCTCATCCAGTGATTGGCCCCGAAACCATGAGCTCGCCGATTGGAGGACGGGAGATCAAGAGAAGTAATAAGGACTTAGGCCGAGTGTTAGCCATGGCTCGATTGGGTGACGAGAAACTGGGCGATTGGCCGAATATTTGGCAGGCTGCGTTGATGAATAAATTTCCTGACCAATTCAAACAACTGGTCTCTCAAGTTGGAGCTGGGTTGCGGGAACTATTGGGGAGTGAAAGCGATTTGGAACAGGCAACCCATACATGTATACACGGTCTGTTGGTTGGTGCCCCTGTGACACCCAATCAACTGAAATCGACGGGCCTTAGATTTGAGCAAGATGTATTAAAGGTCTTCGAACAGCTGAATGGTGAATAAAGTGAATTAGTCGCGACATAGTCTTTCACCAATGCTCCTCCTCATCGTGTATTTTGGTGCCATCCACCTGATGATGACAAACCACAACCAACTCTGGGGAGATGCGTGTTACCCGGTTGTGCACTAAACTCAAATCGAAATGCCCCGACTCTCTAAATCCCGCATCATGTCCTCGCTTCAATGCCTGAAGCGGGTGCACCTGGAAATTAACCGCAAAGACCTGGCCCACGTTTCCAAGGCCACTGAAGCCGCTTTTGCCCTCGGACACGAGGTGGGCGATATCGCGATTGAGCTTTATGGCGGGGACCAGGGCACTTTCATCGAGTACAACGGCGGTAATTTCACGGCCGCGCTGGCCAAGACCGAACAACTGATGACCTCGATGTTTCGCACGCCCATCTTCGAGGCCACGCTGCAGCATGGCGGTGTGCTGGTCCGCGAAGACGTGTTGTTGCCGGTTGATGATGACAGCGGGCAGAGCTGGCGGATCGTGGAAATCAAAGCCTCTACCAAGGTCAAGCCCGTGTATAAGCACGACTGCGCGGTGCAGGCCTGGGTGCACACGGGGGCGGGTTACCCGTTGAGCAGCATTTCACTGGGGCACATCAACAACCAGTTCCAGTACGCGGGTGATGGTAACTACCAGGGCCTGTTCATCGAGCAGGACCTGAGCGAACAGGTGTTTAAGCTGTTACCCGAGGTGCCGATCTGGGTGGAGAAGGCTGGCGAGGCGGTAGCGGGGCCGATGCCCGATGTCCCGGTGGGGCAGCACTGCACCCAGCCGTACGCGTGCCCGTTCATTCATTACTGCTGGCCCAATGATTCGCGCTACCCGATCGCCGGACTGGCCGGCAGCAAAAAGAAACTCGGTGTCTGGGTGATGGACGGTTACTGTGATATTTGTGATGTGCCGGCCTCGGAAATCACCAGTGAAACCCAGTTACGTATTCATCGCGTGACGATGGAGGGCGTGCCGGAATTGCTCCCCGGCGCCCAGGCTTTTGTCGAGTCATTGGCTTATCCGCGCTTTTACCTGGATTTCGAAACGGTGGGCCCGGCCATTCCGATCTGGGCGGGCACCCGGCCCTACCAGGCGATGCCGTTCCAGTGGTCCTGCCACATTGAGCGCGCGCCAGGCGTAATGGAGCACGCGGAATTCCTCGACCTGTCCGGCGAGCCGCCGATGCGCGCCCTGGCCGGGCAGATGATCACGGACCTGGAGACCGAAGGCCCGGTGTTGATGTACACAGCTTATGAACGCCGCGTAATCAACGGCCTGGCCGCGATGTTTCCTGATCTTGCCGGAGCGCTGCAGGCCATTGTTGACCGTCTGGTCGACCTGAAACCGGTTACCAAGGACAACTACTACCACCCGGATATGCTCGGCTCCTGGTCGATCAAGGCGGTGCTGCCCACCATCGCGCCGGATATGGACTATGCAAAGCTCGAAGGTATCCAGGAAGGGATGGGTGCCTCAGCGGCTTACCTGGAGGCGATTGATCCTGAAACCGGCACTGCAAGGAAGGCGGAGATTCGTGGGGAACTGCTGAAGTACTGCAAGCATGATACGGAGGCGATGGTGAGGTTGGTGGAGTTCTTTGCGAAGAACGCGGTTGACTAAAATTCTTATGGTAGCCAATCGTCTACCTAACGTTTCCGCGGAAACGCCCTTGAGCAAACTAGCCCGGAAAGCGATGTGTGTTCGGCCGCTTGCAGGTGCCCGGTAGTTTCTATCGAATTCTTTTCCTACATCCATCCGGTTAGATTTCGACTTCCGACTCATCGAGGACAAACCCACACTGGTATCTGAACCCTTGACAAGATACTCCATTGGAGTAATCTTTGATTACTGTAGCTGAAACCCGACCCTTTCAAAAGAAAGTAGTACAACTTCTTTCC
>CBDTVJ010000225.1:0-6690 GCA_965363655.1 uncultured Halieaceae bacterium
CAAGGTCCACTTGCGGTTCGAACTTCAGGCCCTTAAGTGGACCTTGCGTACCGATCATCTCCTTCATCAGTCGTTCTCGTATACTACGGTGTAGCCGCTGTTGGTACCCTAAAGTCTCGTGAGGGCGTGGGGTTCCAACCGAGTGAGGCTTTAGGGTACCGACAGTGGCGGCATTCAACGCTAGGAAACCAAGCTGCGGGTCTTCAGGCTCAAATACTCAACGTTCTATACCGACACGCCGTTTCCACCTCCAACAGATAGCACTTTTCTCCGTATTCGTTAATATTAAGCTCTCTCCAGCGCCGAGGGGTTTGCGTGCCCGCACTAACCAACAGTCAAAAAGCCCAAATACTAAAAGTGATGGGCGAATATATTCCCCACACCCATTTACTGGGCATTTGCGTGGAACACATCGATGGGGAAGAGTTAACAATGCGCTTGCCCTACCAGCAAGAACTGGTTGGCGATCCAGATACTGGGACGCTGCACGGCGGAGCCCTGACTGTACTGTTAGACCAGACATTGGGGATGTCCGCTATCTGCAGTGACGGCCTTAAGCCGTCAGTAACACCAACCCTGGATCTGCGCATTGATCATCTGGGGGTAGCCCCTGCGAACATGGATGTACTGGCCACAGCCAGGGTGTACAAGGTCACGCGAAAAATCATCTTTGTTGAGGGTATTGCTTACTGCGAATCCAGGGATAAACCTGTCGCCAGGGCAACGGGCAGTTGGGTTCGTCTGGGTGAAGTAGATCTCACGCCGTTCCTGGGTTTGAAAAAGAAGTCTCAGGCATGAGTCTGGCGGATATCATACAGCAGGAGCCCAATGCCGATGCTCTGCAATTATGGCTGGAAAAAGTGCCCTATGCGGCTTTTTTGGGTATTCGGGCGGAACTGATCGATGATGGTATTCGCTTCATCCTACCAGCACACGAAAAGCTGGTCGGCAATCCTTCATTGCCCGCGCTGCATGGCGGCGTGGTTGGCGCATTTATGGAGCAAGCCGCAGCGTTTCACCTCGTCGCCAAAATGGAAAACCCTGTACTGCCCAAAATAATTGATTTTTCCCTGGATTACCTGCGCCCTGCTCGCCTGCAGGATACTTACGCCCGGTGCACAGTGACCCGCCAGGGTCGGATGATCGCCAACGTCAGTATCACTGCGTGGCAAGAGGACGAGGCGTCGCCCAATGCGATTGCCAGGGCCCATTTCCTGATTAACGAATCTGACTGAGAGGAGACCGATCATGGCACGTTGGAAACGCAAAGAGATTGAGAGAGCATTCGATAAATATCAGGCTGCAGCCCTCAAGGGCGCACAAACCAAGGACTGGAGCGACTGGGCAAACTGCTTTACCGAAGATGCGACATATTTTGAACACCATTTTGGCCGCTTTTGGGGCCGCGAAAATATCCAGCAGTGGATCACCAAGACCATGAACGAATGGCCCGCCAGCGACATGACGGCCTTTCCAATCACCTGGTATTCAATCGACGAGGAAAAAGGCTGGATTTTCTGTGAGGTGATGAATCGTATGGCTGACCTGGGCGATGGCAAAATTTACCAGGAGCCGAACATTACCATTTTGCACTACGCCGGCAACGGAATGTTCAAGTATGAGGAAGATGCCTACAACCCGCACAATATGGGTGTGACTATCGGTGCCTGGATAGAAGCGAAAAAACTTCTGGAAGCCAGCGACGAAAAGAAAGACTAGCGCGTTCTCGCTGCAATGGATAAAGACTTCGCCATGCGTAACATTGTGCTGCGCTTTGATATGCGCAGCGCGCCACAGTGCCAGCAAGCGCCCCGGGATCGTTATCGGGCCGCTATCGATATGGCCTGCTGGGCGGATCGCAACACAGTCGATGTGGTGGGTTTGTCAGAACACCACCATACCGAGGACGGTTTTCTCTCGGCTCCGCTGGGCCTCGCCGCCATGATGGTTGCGAGGACCGAGCGCATACGCATAAGCGTCAGCGCACTATTGGTTCCCCTGCACGATCCCCTGCGCCTGGCTGAAGATATTACACTGCTGGACCTGGTCAGTGGCGGTCGCTTCTCCGCCACCTGCGGCCTGGGTTATCGGCAGGTCGAGTACGAACGCTTCGGCGTTGACTGGAAAAACAGGGGTAAGCTGTTCGATGAAAAGCTCGCTACGTTGGTACAGGCTTTGCGGGGCGAGTCCTTTCAATATAATGGCGGCGCTACAAAATTGAATCCTGTTCCTGACTCCCCCCTGCAAGCCTTATTAACCGTCGGTGGCAACAGTAAAGTTGCCGCTCGCCGCGCCGCAAAATTTGGCTTACTGTTTTGCCCGGCCATCGATGACCCTGAACTGGATAGGGCTTACATGGAAGCCTGTAAAGAACACGGCATCACCTACGGGTTCACAATTTCTCCCCGGAAACCGGCAACAACATTTATCAGTGAGGACCCACAGTCCTGCTGGCAGGAAGTCGGTGAGTACCTGCTATATGACGCAACAGCCTATGGCGCATGGCATCACCCTAACCGGCGAGCCTACGCAGAGTCTTTCGCCTCCAATATTGAAGAATTAATAGACGAGGGTAAATACCGTGTGTTGACGCCAGAACAAGCCCTGCAGGCTATAGAGGATACTGGTTCGCTACACCTGGCGCCGCTCACGGGGGGCGTTCCCATTGAACTCGGTTGGCGCAGCCTGCAATTGTTCGAAGACAAGGTACAGCCCTACCTGTCCAGCTAGGGAGTAACATGGAAAACGGGCCTATCCTGTTGTGAGTTCCCAGCGTTCACCATCAAACTGTGCGAGACCCAGTGTTTGCAATTTATTCAGGGCATCGTCTATTTCAAAATCCAGTCGACACTGCCAACGTTCCGCCAACCATACCTCAGTGAGTTCGTCCAACTCGCTGGACGTCACCGCTTCCCCCTTGGTCAACAGGAAATAATAGGCCAACAGGCTTTCCTTGCATTCCGACTCCTCCGCGTCATCGATAATGCGATGCAGGACACCTGCATTGTTATCCAGCAATTTAAAATACAGGTTTTCAGTCAGGGCCTGGGTATATTTCAATCGACGATTGCGAAAATTTGAAAACTGTTTCCACAGATAACCTACCAACGTTCCCAAACCAGCTACCAGGGCAATTGCCGTAGCCTTATCCAAGGTGACCGGCTCGCTCTTCACCCCTATCCAGAAACCAATTAATGAGCCCAGCAGAATCAGGGTCGCTCCTACTTTGGTGGTGAATACAATTCCGCCACTGATCAGGGCTGGAACGCCAATCATTAGTTTATCCAGCAGGCGCATACCCACCCGGATATTGGGAAACAGCATTTCAAGGTCGGCCGCTGGAACGTTCTGGAACAACTTGAGCATGGTACTGCCTGGCTGGCAAACCCCCAGGGTACTCTCACTATCAATATCTTCTTTCAGGCGGATATACAAAACCACACGGTCATAATTAGTAAACTTCACCTTGCGACGCCACAAACCAAAGAATTCGCGCAGGGTTTCCTCCCGCCGACTCGCCCCCCGCGTATACAAAAGCACTTCTTCGAAATCATCCAGTTCCAAATGCAAGCGAACCTGGAACAGGGAGTGAGAGCGCAAGGCCTTCTTCAGGCCTTTATTTGTCACTTTCTCGTAATTGGCTCGATCCAGCACCTCCTCCAACATTTGTGACAGGCCAACAGCAGCTGGAGGCTGGCGAAATTCGGCTACCAAACGGGTATCAGCATCCGGATCAAGCGGCGCGTAGACATCTTTAAGCTGTTGCTTTATCTGGTAAAAATCTTGCTGGAAGTAGCTCTCTATGGTGTCTTTGACCTGTAAGAATCTTTCTTTATCCTCGGTAGATAAAGTGCCATCAGCGAGTAACATTGCCGCTATGTCGGCACGACGAAAGGGGATAAAGCTTAGCAGTGGTAATTCTGGCGCAAGGGGCATAATCGAGTACATCAGGTACGGGCAGTCCTATAAGACTAACCAGCTTTTCCCTCAAGGTAAACGAAGCAGGTATAAACGCGAATAAGCTACCCTAATTGAGCTGGATCAGGGTGAAAATGATATCCGCTCTTTTCTCCAGGGCCTCCTGTACTTAGAATAGGGGCTTAATTTTCCCCGAGGTATTACCCATGATTTCTTCCGCCATGGAAAAAGCACTATTAGGCCAGCTGAATGAGGAGTTTTACTCCGCATATCTTTATCTATCTATGTCCGCATACTGCAGCCACATTGAATTCAATGGTGCAGCCGGTTGGCTCAAGCTGCAGTATGAAGAGGAGATAATGCACGCCACCAAGATATACAATTACCTGGTTGAGCAAGGCGTGCATGTTGCCCTGAAGGCGCTGGCTGAGCCTCCCAATGATTACGGCTCAGTTGTTGACGTATTCAATTCATCCTTGTCACACGAGCAGGCCATGACTTCCCGCCTTAACGATCTCAGTGATCAAGCACTGAAGGAGAAGGATCACGCCACCTATAATCTGTTGCAATGGTTTGTGATTGAGCAGGTGGAGGAAGAAGCTTCCCTGGGCGGCATCATATCCAAGCTAAAGCTGGTAAAAGAGGATGGCTATGGCTTGCTGATGATTGATAATGAGCTCGGCGCCAGGGCACCGGATACTGCCTGATATAAAAAATGGCACCGGCCAGGATCACATAAACAACATAGGTCATCCATGTTACTCACCGAACAGCACCATGAAATTTACAGAACCGTTTCCAATTTCATCGCCAATGAAATAAATCCCTTTGTCGACGAATGGGAAAATGCCGGGATTTTTCCCGCTCATGAGGTTTTCAAGAAGGTGGGTGACCTGGGACTTCTCGGTATAGGTAAACCAGAAGAATACGGTGGACTGGGGCTGGATTACAGCTATTCAATGATAGCCACTGAAGCGTGGGGCGAAATACAGGGTGGCAGTATACCCATGGCTCTTGGCGTACAGACCGATATGGCGACACCCGCTCTGTCCCGCTTTGGCTCAGATGAGTTAAGACAGCAATATCTCACACCGGCAATCGCCGGGGATATGGTGGCCAGCATTGGGGTGAGTGAACCCCACGCCGGCAGTGATGTGGCAGCGATAAAAACCACAGCGCGCAAGAAGAATGGCGATTACGTCATCAACGGCAGCAAAATGTGGATCACTAATTCCACCCAGGCGGACTTTATTGTGGTGCTGGCCAACACCTCTGACGAGCAGAAACACAGGAACAAATCGTTGATCGTGGTGCCCACCGACAGCGCCGGATTTTCCACTTCAGAGCGTCTCAATAAATTGGGTATGCGTAGCTCCGATACAGCCCAATTATTTTTTGATGACGTAGTGGTGCCCCAGACCAATCGTATTGGTGAGGAGGGCAAGGGGTTCCAGATGCAGATGATGCAGTTTCAGGAAGAGCGACTTTGTGCCGCTGCTTCAACCATCAGGGCACTGGAACAATGTATCAACGCTACCATTGATTACACCTCTAACCGTGAAGCCTTCGGCAAGCCTCTTATCGACAATCAACTGGTCCACGCCAACCTTGCCCAGATGCAGATGGAAGTGGAATCCCTGCGCGCGCTCTGCTATCGAGCCTGCGAACTCTATGTTGGCGGCGAAGATCCCACCATGCTCGCTTCTTTCGCCAAATTGAAAGCGGGCCAACTGGCGCGCCAGATCCCCAGCGACTGCCTGCAATACTGGGGAGGTATGGGTTTCATGTGGGACAATATCGTCAGCCGTTTGTATCGGGATCTGCGTCTCACCGCGATTGGTGGCGGTGCCGATGAAGTCATGTTGAGTATTATCGGAAAACGACTGGGATTATCGAAGTAAGCACTCGCTTATCCTGGATACCTTTAAATATAGGCGATGCTATATTGGGGGTAGACTTTATCCCAAGCCTGACGGCTGGTCTGTGCCTGTATAAATAGTACCCGATGACACCAGGCTGCCAAATAATAAACCTTGTGACAGATAATTAATAACAGCAACGAGAGACACTATGATCAATGAAATCAACATAGGTGATGCGCTCACCAACAGAGCCTATTTAAGTCCTAATCGCGAAGCCCTGTTCGACGTCGCCAGTGAGCGTCGCTTCAACTTCACAGAACTGAATGCCAGGGCAAACCGCTGTTACAGCGCCCTGCAGACCCTGGGTTTGACCAAAGGTGACCGTGTCGCCCTGCTGCTACACAATCGACACCAATTCCTGGAAAGCTTCTTCGGACCGGCCAAGGCCGGGCTGGTCCTGATGCCCCTGAACTGGCGCCTTACGGCGGACGAGCTGTCTTTCATCCTGACGGATGGCGGTGCCACAGCAATCATATTCGATGCCGAATTTGCACCGGTAGTGGCACAGATCAGGGATATGGGACAGGCAGGCAGTAATATTGAGCACTGGATCTGTATCGGTGGTGAGACTCCCGATTACGCTATGGATTATGAAGATTTGTTGGGACAAAGCTCCTCCGATGAACCCACGATCAAAGCGGTAGATGATGACAACCTGTTTCTCATGTACACATCGGGTACCACCGGCCATCCCAAAGGCGTGGTCCATACGCACCGAACCGTAATGTGGGCATTACTGACCCTGAACAACACTGCCGATATCCAGTTCAACGATACTTACCTGATCTTGCTTCCCATGTTTCACGTGGGCGCTCTTACCCCGATGATCGCCTCCGTCTACAAGGGCAAC
>CBDTVJ010000226.1:0-6663 GCA_965363655.1 uncultured Halieaceae bacterium
TGCTGGGCTCGAACCAGCGACCCATTGATTAACAGTCAATTGCTCTACCAACTGAGCTAAGGCGGAATGGCGTTAACCAGAGGTCGCGTATATTAATGATGGACAGGACCTTGGTCAACTGCTATTTCGCTATTCTATAAGCCGCTGGATTGAAGGCTGCAATTTTGCCCTATGTAGATGATAATACAGGGCTATTTTCACCTCGCCCAGCAGGTAAATCGTGTTTAAACCGTTCAAGGTCGAATCTCCCTTCCAGCCAGCCGGAGACCAGCCGCAGGCTATCCGTCAATTGGTGGAGGGTTTGCGGGCCGGTCTGGCCTCGCAGACGCTGTTGGGGGTTACCGGTTCCGGCAAGACTTTCACCATTGCGCATGTGGTAGAGCAGTTACAGCGACCGACCATCGTGATGGCCCACAACAAGACGCTGGCGGCGCAGTTATATGGCGAATTCAAGGAGTTCTTCCCCCACAACGCGGTGGAGTACTTTGTGTCCTACTACGACTACTACCAGCCCGAGGCCTATGTACCGTCTTCCGATACCTTTATAGAGAAAGACGCTTCGGTGAACGAGCACATTGAGCAGATGCGCCTGTCGGCCACCAAAGCACTGCTGGAACGGGAGGACTGCCTGGTGGTGGCGACGGTTTCGGCCATCTACGGCCTGGGCGATCCCGAATCCTATTTCAAGATGGTTATTCACCTGTCCCGTGGTGAGGTCATCGACCAGCGCGGCCTCCTGCGCCAGCTGGCGGATTTGCAATACACGCGCAACGATGTGGATTTCCAGCGCGGTACCTACCGGGTGCGCGGTGATGTGATTGATATTTTCCCCGCAGACTCGGAGCGAGAGGCAGTACGAGTTGAATTGTTTGACGAGGAGGTCGACAACATTTGCTGGTTCGATCCACTGACTGGTGTGGTGGAAAGAAAGGTGCCCCGGGTGACCATCTTCCCCAAGAGTCATTATGTGACGCCTCGGGATGTCATGCTGGGAGCAGTGGGAAAGATTGAGGATGAATTGACTATCCGCCTCAAGCAGCTCAGGGAAAATGACAAGTTGGTCGAGGCCCAGCGCCTGGAACAGCGCACGCGTTACGACGTGGAGATGATCCGGGAGTTGGGTTACTGCAACGGTATCGAAAACTATTCGCGCTACCTGTCCGGCCGCGCGCCGGGAGAACCGCCGCCGACCCTGTTCGAATACCTGCCGGACAATGCCCTGGTGATTGTGGACGAGTCCCACGCCAGTATTCCCCAGATCGGGGCCATGTATAAGGGCGACCGTTCACGCAAGGAAACATTGGTGGAATACGGTTTTCGCCTGCCTTCAGCGCTGGATAATCGCCCCCTGCGCTTTGAAGAATGGGAGCAGTTGGTGCCGCAGGCGGTATTTGTCTCCGCCACACCAGGCGCCTACGAGGCTGAGCATGCCGGCCGCACGGTAGAGCAGGTGGTGCGCCCCACCGGCCTGATAGACCCGGAGATTGAAGTGCGTCCGGCGGTGACCCAGGTGGACGACCTGCTGGGGGAAATCCGTGCTGTTGTGGCGCTGGGCGAGCGCATACTGGTGACCACGCTCACCAAGCGCATGGCAGAAGATCTTACGGAGTACCTTGCCGAACACGACGTGCGGGTGCGCTACCTGCATTCGGATATTGATACTATAGAACGTGTCGAAATCATACGTGATTTGCGCCTGGGGGAGTTCGATGTGCTGGTGGGTATCAATCTGTTGCGCGAAGGGCTGGATATGCCCGAGGTCTCCCTGGTGACGATTCTCGATGCGGATAAGGAGGGCTTCCTGCGCTCTGAACGCTCATTGATCCAGACCATTGGTCGCGCGGCCCGCCACATCAATGGCAGGGCGATTCTCTATGCGGATAGAATTACCGGTTCGATGGAACGGGCCATGGCAGAAACTGACCGGCGACGGGAAAAGCAGGTAGCGCATAATAAAGCGCACAACATCACACCCACGGGCGTGGTGAAGTCGGTACAGGACATCATGGAAGGTGCGCGCCGCATGCCGACCCGAGGCAAGGGCAAGAGCCAAAGAGTGGCGGAATCCAGGGCGGCCTATTCAGCGGAGGTGGCTAACTTGTCTCCCGCGGCGTTGTCACGCAAATTGAAGCAACTGGAAGCGCAGATGCACGAGCATGCGAAAAACCTGGAGTTTGAGGAGGCGGCTGCTATGCGCGACCAGCTCACGGAGATCAAGCAACTGGCCTTCGTCAGCTAACGCCGTTTTCCGACTTTGGTATTGATAGGGTAACGACCACCCCGTTATGGTCCGGGCGATTTTCCGCCCTCACCTGTCCCTGGTGAAAATCACTGATCAGGCGCACGATATGCAGGCCCAGGCCCAGGTGCACATTGCCTGCTTGTTCCTCGCGCAGTGACACCATGGGGTCGAACAGGTGATCCTGTATCTCCGCTGGCAGTGCAGGGCCGTCATTGCTCAGTTGAATCGCCCAACGCGGGCCGTCTTCCGCCAAACGCAGCGTGATTTCTCCATCTGCAGGGCAAAAGGACGCCGCATTTTCCACCAGTTTATCCAGGGCCTGCACGATCAGATCCGGTGCGCCCTGGATTGGCGCGCAGTCGCACTGCATATCGAGGGACAGGCTGTGTCCCGTGTAAATACCGCGATAGGCTTCAAACACGTCACTTACCAGGGGTACCAGGTCCAGTTCCTGCGTCTGGTTATTGCGGATACTTTCCTCCAGCCTGTTGGCCTCACTCATGGCTGTAAGAATGTGCTGCAATCGCGACAGGCCCTCCCGCGCCCGTTGCACGTAGACATCAGCATCGTCGGGCTTTTCCCGCGCCTGTTCCAGGTTGTCCAGGGAAGTCTGGATGACCGCTATGGGTGTGCGCAACTCGTGGGATAATTTACGGCTAAGGGTACGCAGGTAGTCATTGTATTCGCGCACGCGGTCCAGCAGTTTGGCGTAGTGCCGGGACAGCTCGCCGATTTCATCGCCTGCGGTGCTGCGCGGAAAGTTCTCAGTGACCCGGCCATCTTTGCTAATCGCGTTACTGGCGGCCCGTGAGAGTCGGCGGATACGCCAGGACAACAGGCTGGCATAACCCAGCAGGCCCAGTGCGCCGATACCCAGTGCCAGCAGGCTGTAGCTCAACAGGCGGCTGAAGGCCTGGTCGGTCAGGGACAGGTAGGTTTCGCCGCTTTGGCGGACGATAACGGCTCCAATCATTCCCGCCTCATCGCTGATCGGTGCTGCCGCTGCCTGTAGGGTGCGCGTGACGTAGTCCGGATCCCGATAGCGATGGCTGGCGGCGACCCCGGTCAGGGCTGTGTCAATTTCTTCTCCCTGCATTTTACCTGGCCGGGGGGTGGCAGGCGGGATCGCCAGCGTATCCTGCGACAAGATGCTGCGGTACAGCACCTGTAGTAGCCAGAAAGTCTCGGTGTCGGTGTTGCTGCTGGAACCACGCGCCGGAAGATCGGCAATGAGCCACTTCTCCTTATCCACTACCTGGATGTGGTTGCCTTGTTGGCTGAAAGACGCCAGCAGCTCCTGAATCCGGTTGGGACTATAGATCAGCCAGGGTGGTGCGGCCGTATCCAGCGGCGCGATGTTACCCACCGTGTCAACGGCTGTACTGCTGCGAAAGCCCTGATTCACGAAGTAGAAACCCAGTCGCTCGCCGGTATAGGACAGGGGGATAACCAGCTCCAGTGTGTAGCCGCCCACAGCGTCCTGCCAATAGCCCTGGATGCCGCGGGCCTCTAGGCCAGGCAGCTGGCGGTTGCCCGGCCTGGCGCGAACCTTGCCCGGTGCCGCCGTGGCGATGACATAGTCCTGACGGCGTCCGCCGGGCCACAGACGCAGCAACAGGCGGTCTCCGTTGGGCTCGGGGGACAGGCCGGGATTGTGGTAGACCACTTCGGAATCATCGACTTGCAGGAGTAGGTAGAGTTTGTCATCGCGGGTTTGCGCCCGACAGTTAACCGTCAGTGGGGCGTTTGAATTACTGCGCAATGTAATCCCTTCGACTTCCTCCCATCCGTCATCGTAACCGTCGATGATGACTTCCTGTCGGGTGGGATAGGCGTAGACAGACTGGCGCTCCTCAACGGGTGCAGAGCGACGGGAGGGATCGGCGTACAAAAGTTGTTCCTGTGGGCCGACAACCGCTGCAATGGCCTGGGCGGTTGCCTGCAGGGACTTCTCCTGCCCCTGGCGCAGTGCACCCTCCATTTCCCGGATGAACTGGCAGCCCGCCCAGGGTAGTGAGAGCAGCAACAGGCTGACCAGCAACAGCTGGCGGCGCAGGTTCACCGCTTACAGCCCGGACCAGCGGTAGCCGACGCCGTAGACGGTTTCAATGCTGTCGAAGGCGCAGTCGACCCGCTGGAATTTACGGCGAATCCGTTTGATATGTGAGGTGATGGTGTTGTCGTCAAGCACCACGTTGGCGGAGTCCATCAGTTGCTGGCGAGATTTCACCTGGCCGGGGCGCTTGGCGAGGTCGTGCACCATCCAGAACTCTGTGACCGTCAGGTCAATGGCGGTGTCCTGCCACAGCGCTGTCATGCGCTCCGTATTCAGGCTCAGCTCGCCCTGCTCGACAATGTCTTCCTGCTGCTCAGGCGCGCGCAAAGCCTTGACGCGCCGAAACAGGGCCACGATGCGCGCCAGCATGTAGTCCTGGCTGATGTCCTTGGTGAGGTAGTCGTCCGCGCCCAGGCGCAGTCCACAAATCATGTCCAGCTCCGAATCCCTGGCGGTGAGGAATACGATGGGCAGCTCGGGGCTGCGGCTGCGCAGGTCGCGGCACAGGTCGAAGCCTCCCTCTACCTCATCCCCCAGCCCGACATCGATGATGGCCAGGTCTGGAAGTTGCCGCTGGAAGGCCTCGGTGGCTGTGCCCCGATCGTTGAACACGGAAACGCGAAAGCCCCTGCGCTGCAGGGCATCGCGATAGTTGGCCGCGATGGCGGCCTCGTCTTCCACGATGGCGATGTGGTGTGGCATGGGTGGCTGTCCCGGTCTGGTATGCGTGTTCCCCATACTTTCAAATAAGCGGGTCGATCTCAAGCGCTCGCCACATTTCGTCATTATTCCTCAGGAAAAAGACACAATCTGCACCGCCTTTGGCCATATCCATCCGTTTGAATGGCAACTGTACCAAGCAGTTGCATTGAAAATGGAGAGATCATATGACTGGTTACAATCACCTTTATCGCCGTTTCACCCAGGACAGTGTCCAGTTCGGTGGCGTGCCACTGTGGCTGGTGTTCCGCTGCCTGCCCGCTATCGTGATGGGCAGCGTGTTGTTACTGCTGTTGTCGGCGGCCACTGTGCAGGCGGGGGTTGCGAGTGAATCTGGGGAGGGGGACCTGCCCTTGGCGCTGGATAGTGTAAAGAGCGGTTACCTGTTGCTGCAGGGGCAGAGCGGTGGTCGCTACGTCCCGGCTCTGGTGCACGCCAGTAAGGTGCACTTCGATATCAGTGGCATGGTCGCCACCGTGCGAGTGGAACAGACCTTTAGCAATAACACCGAGGACTATATGGAGGGGGTGTACGCTTTTCCCCTGCCGGACAGCGCTGCCGTGCATTCCCTGGAAATGCTGATAGGGGAGCGTCGCATCGTGGGGCGAATCAGGGAGAGAGCGCAGGCCAAGAAGATTTACCAGGCCGCCAGGAAAGCGGGTAAAAAGGCCAGCCTGGTAGAGCAACAGCGCCCCAACCTGTTCACCAATCGTGTTGCGAACATCGGCCCGGGAGAGGAAATTACCGTACGCATGGAATATGTACAGGCGGTTGATTTCAGCGCGGACGCTTTTTCACTGCGTTTTCCCATGACCATTACGCCGCGCTATATACCGGGCGCCCCGACCACGCAGGGTGGGGAACTGGCAGAGGGAGAGGTGCTGGTCGCGGACCCCTACCACGGTTGGGCAGTTCCCTCGGATCAGGTTCCCGATGCAGCCGCCATTTCTCCCAGGCTTGATCCACGTGTGGGGAACGATCACCAGCCCATCAACCCGATTGAGATTACCGCAGTGCTCGATATGGGAATGCCCCTGGCGACAGTAGAGTCTCCCTATCACGATATAGCCCTGTCACGCCGTGCCGGTGTTTATAGCATTAGCCTGGTGAATGGCGTGAGTGAGATGGATCGGGATTTTGTGCTCAACTGGAAGCCTGTATCCGGTGCTACGCCCCAGGCCGCCCTGTTCACGGAGAAAGTCGGAGAAGATTATTTTGGCTTGCTGATGGTGGTACCTCCCGCCGCCGAGCGCAGGGCCTCGACTATGCCAAGGGAGGTGGTCTTTGTGGTGGATACATCCGGTTCCATGGGCGGAGTGTCCATCGAACAGGCGCGGGCCAGCCTGCGCCTGGCCCTGCAACAACTACGCCCGCACGATCGTTTCAATATTATTGAATTCAATTCCCATCATCGGGCGCTCTATCGAACGTCCATGCCGGCCGACCGCCATCATCTGCAGCAAGCGCAGGAGTTTGTCCGGCTACTTGATGCCTCCGGTGGAACCGAAATGTTGCCAGCCTTGCGCGCCGCCCTGCTGCCGACCGGGCCGGTGGACACGCTGCGTGAGCAGGCGGCACTGCGCCAGGTGGTTTTCATCACCGATGGCGCGGTGGGTAACGAAACTGCCTTGTTTGAAGCGCTGTC